>JBBQSE010000089.1:0-21144 GCA_038214195.1 Planctomycetales bacterium | reverse complement strand
GGAGTTGATGTGATCAACCAGAAAACAGTTGATTCTTCCCCCCTCACCCTAGCCCACTCCCCCGTGGAAAACGTGTCCAATTGGAAAATCAATTGCGGGGGAGAGGGGACAGTCGCAAGTAAATCCACAGCTTCATTTCTGACCGCGTGAAGTATAAATCGTTTTCTGCCGCTCGCCTTACATGGCCGAAGGCCGGATGAGGGATAGACCATGCGGCGTCTGATGGTGATCAACGTAGTCGGCTTGACGCACGACATGCTTGGCGAGAACACGCCTCATCTGCGAAGCCTGCTTGAGACGGGTTTTGCGCGGCCGATGACGACTGTGCTTCCCGCCGTCACTTGCTCAGTTCAGGCGACACTGTTGACGGGACTGATGCCGGCGGAACATGGCATCGTGGGCAACGGCTGGTACTTCCGCGATCTGGCGGAGGTTATGTTCTGGAAGCAGTCGAACCATCTGATTCAGGGCGAACGCGTATTCCAGACGGCTCGACAACGCGTGGCGACTCACACGACGGCCAAGATGTTTTGGTGGTACAACATGTACGCCGACGTTGACTGGTCAGTGACGCCGCGTCCGTCGTATCCGGCGGACGGTCGGAAGGTGCCGGATATTTACACTGATCCGCCCGAACTTCGTGAGCAACTGCAAACGCAGTTGGGCCGATTTCCGCTGTTTAATTTTTGGGGACCGACGGCGGATATCCGGAGTTCCGCCTGGATCGCTGACGCCAGTGTCGAAGTCTTTCGACGCTGTCAGCCATCCATGATGCTCGTCTATCTGCCGCATCTGGATTACAACCTGCAGCGACTCGGGCCAGACGACCCTCAGATCGCCGAAGATATTCGACTGGTCGATCGCGAGGCTGGCAAGCTGATTGATGCTGCTCGTGAGGTCGATGCCGATATCGTCGTGCTGTCCGAATACGGAATCACGTCGGTAGATAAGCCGATTCACATCAATCGCGCGCTGCGCGACGCGGGTTATCTGACCGTTCGGCTGGAACCACTCGGCTGGGAGACGCTGGACTGCGGCGCGTCAAAGGCGTTTGCTGTCGCCGATCACCAGGTAGCTCATGTCTATGTGAAGCGAGCGAGCGACGTGCGAAAAGTGAAGAAGTTGCTGGAGCAACTGGATGGCGTTGAAACGGTGCTCGACCGCGAAGCCCAGCGCGTCGCCGGGATTGATCACGACCGCAGTGGCGAACTGGTCTGCGTCAGTCATCGGAACGCCTGGTTCACCTATTACTTTTGGCAGGATGATCGATTGGCTCCCGACTATGCGCGAACCGTCGATATTCATCGAAAACCAGGCTACGATCCGGTAGAACTGTTTGTCGATCCGGCTCTGCGTTTTCCAAGGCTTCGGATTGCCAGTCGGCTGGTTCGCAAGTTGCTGGGCTTCCGCTATTACATGGACGTGATCGGCCTGGACGCCGGAATTGTGCAGGGCAGTCATGGTCGTTTGCCGGACGCAGACCGCCTTTCTCAGGACGGACCAGTGCTGATTTGTTCGTCGAAACGGGCGGAACGTGACGAATTCCATGCCGTTGACGTCCGAAATCTGATGTTGAATCTGCAATTTGGCGGTTGACGCTGGAGGCTTTGCACACTTCTCGCCAAAATGCTGTATACACTTTGGGAAACACCCGGCACCGTAACGGGGTGTTGAATTCATGAGCGGCAAGGCGCTAGCCGCCGGTGATTGTTTAAAAAAACACTGGGGAAAACCGGCGGCTAGCGCCTTGCCGCTCACGATTTTCGATTAAATCAACACCCCGGTGTGGATTTGGTTTTCGAACCGCGAAATTGCCCGAAACCTGCGACGCGAGACCCGCGACGCGCAACCTGCACTGTGAAAATAACACGAGGACATTAGAAGATGGCTGGCCCGCAGAAAAACAGTCCCCAAAAACCAGATCCAAAGAATCCGGCTCCCGAAGTGGAACAGCCAGATGTGGAGCAAGTCTTGTTTCAGGGCCCGTTATTTGATCGCGAATGCAATCTGAAAGCAAACGCGAAGCTGGTTCAGGTGGCACTGGTGCCTGTCAAACAAATGATCTCCGATGCTCTGGCGCGGCGAGCCCACACGATTCTGCTTGAACCGCGCGAAGGACGAGTGGCCATTCGATTTGTCATCGACGGCGTACCCTATCCAGCGGCTGCGGTCCCGGGCCAAAAAGGCGTCGCGATGGTGCAGATGATCAAACTGCTATCGGGTCTGGATATTAACGATCGCCGCACCGCGCAATCTGGCGGAATCAAAGCGGAATTCGAAAAAATCCCGTTCAACCTGATGGTGGAATCCGCTCCGGTCAGCGGAAACGCGGAGAAAGTGCGGATCAAGGTGGAAAACCGCAAAGTCGTGCGGATGAAGCCAACCGACATTGGATTTCCTGATCACCTGAAGGCGAAGATTCGTGAATACACAGAATCGCGGAGCGGAGTGGTCGTCATTTGCGGGCCGCCGGATACCGGGGTCACGACACTCTCAGTCGTTATCCTTCACTGTGTCGATCCGTACTTGTACTCCGTTTACAATCTTGCCGACATGAAGGGCCGGGAACTGATCAACGTCACAGAGTTCAAAGCGGAACCGGGACATGATCTTGAGATGACGTTTGATCGCATTGGCCGGCGTGAAGCGGACGTGATCTTCATGAATCCGCTCACGGACCCGCACGATGCGCAGACAATTTTTCAATATGCCGATCGCCTGTCGTTTATCGCGGAGATTCCGGCGAACACGCCCGCTGAGGCGGTTCAGAAACTTATCGAACTTGTTGGTGTTGACGACGTCATCAAGGGACTGCGCTGCGTGGTGACTCAGAAATTGATTCGCAAACTGTGTGACGACTGCAAACAGGCGTTTCGCCCAAATCCGCTGCTGCTGAAGAAACTCGGCCTGCCACCGGAAACTTCGGTGCTGTACCGAGCCCCTCAGCCGCCTCCGCCAGATGACCCAAAGGCCCAAACAATTGAAGAACTGTGCGCGGACTGCGATGGCGTGCCCTATCATGGCCGGATTGCCGCATTTGAAATGCTGGAGATGACGGATACGATGAAAGAAGTCATTGCCAATGGTGCCGCGCCGGATGCGATTCGAAAGCAAATGGTGGCGGACGGACAAACGACGCTGCAAAAAGACGCCATTCGTTTGGTTGCCGAGGGCAAGACATCGCTCGAAGAAGTCCAGCGAACATTCAGTCCTGGCGGGCCAAAGAAACGTCCCGCAAAGGCTCGACCAAGACCACCGGCACAGCCCTGAACGTGGCGAGGGCTTTCCGCCTGCCAGTTTTCAACAACAGTCTTCTTCATTTGAAAACAGTCAGCACATGCTTCAATCTCATCTTACTTTCGTCTTTGGTTTACTCCTCACCGCCTGCGTGGCGCAGGCGAGTGATCTACCGGGTATTGTGAATGAAAAGCCTGCCGATGGAATTGCCATCAAGACCGATCAGGGCTGGATGGTACCCTACGACATGACGATTCCTGGCACAGAAGTTGTCTTCAGAATGCTGCCCGTCCCCGGTGGAGAATTTGAGATGGGCAGCGGCGAAGCTGAGACCGGCCATAAGGCTGACGAAGCGCCCTTACGCAAAGTTGTCGTCGAACCGTTTTGGATGGCGGAATGCGAAGTAAAATGGGACGAGTACAAGCTCTTCATGCAGCTCTACCGGTCTCTGAAGGAATTTGAAGAACGCCGAATTCGCACAGTCACGGAAACCAACAAGATCGATGCGGTTACAACCCCGACACCGCTCTACGAGCCGGACTTCACGTTCGAGTACGGCGAAGACCCAAAACAACCCGCCGTTTCGATGACCCAGTATGCGGCCAAACAGTACACCAAGTGGCTCAGCGGGATAACCGGGCAGCAGTTTCGACTGCCGACCGAAGCCGAATGGGAATACGCATGCCGCGCGGGAAGCACCACGGCGTTTTCCTTTGGCGATGATGAAGCTTTGCTGGAGGAGTACGGATGGTTTAGCGAAAACACAAACGGCGAGGGCACGAAGAATGTCCGTCAGAAGAAGCCAAATCCCTGGGGATTTTACGACATGCATGGTAACGCGGCGGAATGGGTCATTGATGGTTATGCGCCCTACGCAGCTGCAGACAAACCGATCAATGCCGCAGCCGACTGGGTTCGCACTGACCAACCCGATCCGCGCGTCGTGCGTGGCGGATCGTGGGAGTTTCCCGCAGCTGACAGTCGCTCCGCAGCGCGACTGGGATCGAATGATATCGAATGGAAAGCATATGATCCCAACCGCCCACGCAGCCCATGGTGGTTCACGACCGATCCAGCACGCGGTGTCGGTTTTCGTCTGTTCCGTGCTTTGAAACCTTTGCCACGAGAAGAGATAGAGGAGTTCTGGAAAATCGATAGCGAAGATATCGAATTCGACGTGGAAGACCGAGTCCGTGGTGGCCGCGGAGTCCTCGGACTGGTCGATAAGGATCTGCCTCAGGCAATTCTTGATCTGCAAAAGTAACGGATTGTTACCGGGTGCCCCGTACGATGGACATTCCTGTCCGTCGCAGTGCTCAGCGAGTCGGACAGGAATGTCCAACCTACGCTAATTTAGAAACGCTTCATGGCCTGAATGAGACCCCACAAATGCCGGCCTTCCTTACCATGCCTCGACTCAATCGCCGTCACGTCCTTCGCGGAATGGGCGTCGCACTGACTCTGCCGCTGCTCGATGCAATGCTGCCCTCTGCCTGCGCGGCACCGTCGAAGTTTCGACCACTGGAGAAATCGCTCGGTGCCAATCCGCGTCTGATTTGTTGCTACATCCCCAACGGAGTCAACATTCTGGAATGGATGCCGAGCGACGCCGGTACGGACTACAAACTTTCGCCAACGCTGGAGGCTCTTCAGGATTATCGGTCTGATTTTTCGGTGCTCACTGGACTGGGACACCCGGCTTCCAAAGGCGGTCACAGCGGTGCCGACACATGGCTGACCGGAGCCGATCTTTCGGCCGTGCCAGGCAGCGACTATGCCAATTCGGTTTCCATTGATCAGATCATCGCGGAAGTCCACGGTCGGCAAACGAGAATCCCCTCACTGCAGTTGTCAGATCAGTCCGGAACCGGATCGGCCGGACACTCGCATACTCTGTCGTTTGATCGCAGCGGAACGCCGTTGCCCGCCGAAAACTCCCCGAAGCGGATCTTTGAGCGACTCTTCGTCCCGGACACGGCCGACGATCGAGCGGCCTCGCTGCGACAGTTCGCCGAGAAGCGTTCAATCCTCGACGGCGTCCTCAACGAAGCGCAATCTCTCAGTCGCCGACTGGGCAAATCCGATCAGCAGAAGCTTGATGAATATCTGACCTCCGTCCGCGAGACCGAAGATCGTGTCCGCCGCCTCGAACAGTGGATCGATGTTCCGAAACCGGAAGTATCTGACAAGGATCTGCAGCTCGGCAGCCAGCCCGGCAACGCGCATGATCGTCCGATGTGGCTGGATGTGATGCTGGAAGTCACGTACCTGGCATTCCTCACCGACACGACGCGCGTGATCACGTTTGAGTGGTCACGTGAGGCGGGCGGATACGGTGGCGGTGGCGAAAATCATCATGAACTGTCGCATCACGGCGGCGATCCCGGAATGCTGAAGAAGCTGGCTGAGATTGATCGATTCCATGTGAGCCGTCTCGCCCGCCTCATGGAATTCCTCAAGGCCACCTCCGATGGCGATGACACGATGCTCGACAACACGGCCATTCTGTTCGGATCCGGAATGAACTCCGGCGAACGCGGCGATCATTCACCAAAGAATCTGCCGCTGCTGGTCGCGGGTGGAAATCGTCTCGGTCTAAAGCACGGTCACCATCTCGCGTTCGCGGAAGACAACCATCCCCCGCTTTCAAATGTGCTGCTGACACTGGCTCAGCGACTTGGCGCGCCGATTGATGCGTTCCGCGATTCCTCAAGTACGCTGACGGGGTTGACGTAACAGCGTGGTGAATGTTTCAGAATTGTGCGATTTCGCTCTCGAACGATTACAAACTCCTCGGAGGCCGCAAGTTTTGAAGAATCAGAGATCTGGAGAGGCGCAGGTCGCGTTGTTGAAACGATCCGAAATCTGCCATTTTGCCTGAGGTCCACTATGCCCCGGCTCCGCTACTATTTCATCGCATTCACTGCCGCATCCGTATTGGTTCTTTGCGCATTCGCCTGGTATACCTCGCGCGAAACGCTCCCGTCGGAAATTCGCATTGCCGCAGGGCAACGGGACGGGCTATATCATACTTTTGCTCTGCAGTTTGCGACGCGGCTCCATGAACGCACTGGCCAACCCGTCCGAGTTATTGAGACCGTGGGAAGCGAGGGCAACCTGGCATTGCTGCGCGATGGTGGTGCCGAGCTCGCGTTGATTCAAACGGCTTCCTTGAAAACTGAAGGCGTTGCAGGCATCGCGCCGCTGTTTTCCGAGCCACTGCATTTCATCGCCCGTAAGGGCTCTGGAATCACTCGGCCCGCTGACCTCGCAGGACGGCGGATTGCGCTCGGACTGCATGGCTCAAGTATCCGTCAGAATGCCCAAACGGTCCTGGCTCATTATGGCGTCTCGCTCGATGAGGTACAGGATGCCGAGGAACACTTCGGCCTGCTGGCCGATGATCCCGCGATCGATGCGGCTCTGGTGACAACAGGCTGGATGAATCCCATCCTGGAAACGCTTCTGCAGCGAGACGATCTGGAACTTGTTGAAATTGCCGACGCCGACGGGCTGGCGCTGCGATATCCGTGGCTGGTCTCCACAACGATTCCGCAAGGTCTCTATCCTGGCAAATCTCTGACGCCGCCCGCGCCTGTGCGAACCGTCGCAGTGACGGCGCTTCTGACAGCGCGGTCGAATGCCTCAGACCGACTTGTGGGTGACGCTTTGGCGGCTCTCTACGAATCGGATCTGCGGTCTGCTTTTCCGGCATTGCTTTCGGCCAGGTCTGCCAAAGATTATGACGCAGCGGTGATGCATTCCGGAGTCGAGACATATCACGACCCGCTGGCACGGTTCAATCGCCTCGCACAGGCCATGGAACTGATCTCAAAATCCAGGGAAGCTCTGTTTGGAGCAATTGCGTTTGCCTTCCTGATCTGGGGCTGGGTGCGTCGTCATCGGGAACATGTTGCCGCAGCAGCGGATGCTGCGCAAAAGCAGAAACTCGACGAATTCATCGGCCGGACACTGACGGTCGAAGTGGAGCAGATGGAAGTGACAGAGCCGGAACAACTACGCACCTATCTCCGGCGTGTCACGCACATCAAGCAGGAAGCGCTGAAGGAATTGACCAGTGAAAAAGTGCGTGGCGATCAGTTGTTCGCCATCTTCCTTTCACAATGCGCCGCTTTGAGCGAGAAGATTCAGATGCGGATGTTGTATGGGCGAATGTCTGAGACGCCGGCAACGTCCGGGAACCGAACGGACTGTTGAATTGATGAGCGGCAAGGTGCCAGCTCAATGGTACTTGATTTCACATAGTAGACCTCACTCTCCGATTGAGGCACGCCGCAAAATACGGCCTTCGGCATTCGTAACTCAGAGAATGACGGCTACCATAAACACAAACTATACTTCACGCGGTCAGAACTGAAGCATTGGATTTTCTTGCGATTGTCCCCTCTCCCCGGCAATTGATTTTCCAACTTTACACGTTTTCCACGGGGGAAGAGGGTTAGGGGGAAGGATCCACTGTTTTCTGATTCATCATATTAACTCCAGGTCAGCCCCCTCATCCGGCCTGACGGCCACCTTCTCTCCCTTGCAAGGGGGAGAAGGGACATGGAAAACATTGCCTTTGAAAGTACCTCAGACGGCATGGTCTGACGTATATCTCCACAGCACGCAAGTCTCCATCTTGCTGCGTGTTCCGTCAGGACGACAGAAATTCAAAATTCTCTCCCAACCATTCGCAGGCCAGACATCATGTTTCGGTTTATTTGCACGTGTGTTGTCACATTATTGATGTTAACGACTTTCGATGCTCACGCTGAGGACTGGGCTCCCAAACAGGCGGCGCTGATGACTCGCTGGGCGGCAGACGTTGTGCCCGACAACGTGCATCCGGATTACCCGCGTCCGCAACTTGTGCGTGAAAACTGGAGCAATCTGAACGGCCTGTGGCAGTACGCCATCCAGCCCAAAGATGCTGCAAAATCTGACACCTGGCAAGGCGAGATTCTCGTTCCGTTTCCTGTGGAGTCTGCTTTGTCCGGCGTGATGCAGGGAGTCGGGGCAGACAAGCGATTGTGGTATCGCCGAAAGTTCGACATTCCAAAGATGGACAACGATGGGCGGCTTCTGCTGCATTTTGGCGCGGTCGACTGGCAGTGCGAAGTCTGGGTGAACGGGAAGTCCGTCGGAAAGCATACGGGCGGCTACGATCCGTTTACCTTCGATATCACGGACGCAATCGTCGTCTATCAGCAGGGAGACGTGGTCGATCCGGCGGGCGGTCAGGAGATCGTCGTGGCCGTTTGGGATCCGACCGACGCGAACTGGCAGCCACGCGGCAAGCAGGTCAATAAGCCACACGGGATCTGGTACACGCCCGTGACCGGAATCTGGCAGACGGTATGGCTTGAACCCGTGCCCGCGTCTTACATCCGCAGCGTTTCAATCACTCCGGATCTGGACAACAAAAGTTTCACCATTCAGGCTGACGTGGTGAATCCGCGGCCTGGCTGGAAAATCGGTTACGTCATCAATTCACAGAGTAAATCGGGCGGCCTTTTTCATCGAGGCTGGCACACGGATCTGACGAAACCGATCGTCACAGTCCTGGACGAGGAGGAATCTCGCCTGTCGGCTCATGTCTGGTCGCCGGACAACCCACATCTGATTGACGTTTATGTGGCGCTCGTGCCAGACGCGAAGGCCGATCTGCTGGGATTCGCGCAGGAGTGGATGCCGAAAGTCACCGGACCCGGTGCCCCTGAAAAAATGCCACCGGTTGAAATGGCGGACGGGGTTCGCTGCTACACGGCGCTGCGTAAGATTTCGACCGGCAAAGACAAGGACGGGGTGACTCGATTGCTGCTCAACAACAAGCCGCTGTTTCAGTACGGCCCGCTCGATCAGGGCTGGTGGCCGGATGGACTCTACACAGCTCCGACTGACGAGGCACTGCGTTACGACATCGAGATCACAAAGCAGCTTGGATTTAACATGATCCGCAAACATGTCAAAGTCGAACCGGATCGCTGGTACTACTGGTGCGACAAGCTGGGGATGCTCGTCTGGCAGGACATGCCCAGCGGCGACCGTGCTGCGGAATGGGATCCCCACGGCGGCCATGATGGGAAAGAAATCGAACGATCGAAAGAGTCCACCGAGAATTTCGATGCCGAATTGAAATCGATGATCGACGCGCTGTGGAATCATCCGTCGATTGTGATGTGGGTGCCGTTCAACGAAGCCTGGGGCCAGTTCGACACGGTTCGCGTGACTGAGTGGATTCAGAAATACGACCCGACGCGGCTGGTGAACTGCGCTTCCGGCGGCAACGATTTCCCGGTCGGCGACGTCTATGACATTCACCGCTATCCCGGTCCCGCAGCTCCGGAACCCGATGGCAAACGCGCGATTGTGTTGGGCGAGTACGGCGGACTCGGGCTGCCGCTGGATGGCCACACGTGGCTCGAAAAAGGCAACTGGGGCTACCGTAGCTTTCCGACGCGCGAGGCTCTCACAGAGGCATATCTCAGTTTGGTGACGCAACTCCGCCCGCTGATTCATTCACCCGGCCTTGCCGCCGGAATCTACACGCAGACAACGGACGTCGAAGTCGAAGTCAATGGACTGCTGAGCTACGACCGTGCTGTGATCAAGATGCCACTCGAAGCCGTTGCCGCTGCCAATCGCAGACTCTACCTGCCGCCACCAGTGCAGACGACGCTCGTTCCGACTGCCGAAACAGATCTGATCAAGTGGCGTTACACCACGGAATCGCCGCCGGACAATTGGTTTGAACCGAAGTTCGACACCTCATCCTGGAAAGAAGGTCCGGCGGGATTCGGGCAGCGCAATACACCTGGTGCAAACGTGCGGACAGAATGGCAGACTCCCGATATCTGGCTCGTGCGCGAATTTGAACTGCCCGCTGCGGACGAGGCACGCACAGATGCATCGCTGCATCTGCGGATGCATCATGATGAGGACGCTCAGGTATTTCTTAACGGCGTCCTTGTAAAGAAAGTGAGCGGCTTCACGACGGACTATGGCTTGTTTCCAATTGCTGATCAGGGGCAATCTCCGTTGCGATCCGGCAAGAACGTCATCGCAGTCCATTGCCATCAGACTGGCGGCGGCCAATATATCGATGTGGGAATTGTTGACATTGTCGAAGCTCCGTAAGCTCTTTCTTCGGCAGAGATCGCAATTCGTGAAACTTTGCCAGTCAAAATCACCTCGCAGCAAATCGCTGTCGGGAGATGGCTGCAAATGGCTTGAAAATCAGTGTTTGCGTCGATCTTGGCTTCTACCTGCGACGGCTGCACTTTCTACATTGTGTATCGTTTTATATTGTTTTTGCAACATATTGTGGACCGGATTCTGTACCGCAGGCGGTGACTGGGCGTCCGCTTTCGAGCGAATCCAGGCTGGTGAATTTCTGCCTGTGAAAAACTACGCGAACGGCTTTCGACCGGATGAAATGCTGATCGCTCGATTTTGACCGCGAGTCTCAGCGGCAGATTGCATGGACTTCGGACGTCCGACGCTCGATCGGAACCACTTGTTGCTGTTGCAACGTCAATACTCGATGGGCAATTCAAGATCCGGTCGCAGTTCTCCGGTGAGCCGGCCCGCAATTGCATGCGGCATTTGATTGAGATACTTGCTGAGGTGATAGCGGTTCACGACGACCTTGCAATCGTTCGGCAGAGCGGTCACCAATGCTTGCAGCGTTTCTACGGTGTAGGAATATTGGCTATTAATGTCGAGCCACTCCAGTCGCCTCAAACCAACGGTATCATGGAGTCCTCCTAGTTTCGGTGCCTCTGCCAATGAAACCGCAGTCACCTCATCCGCTGAGGACCGGCTCGCTTCGAACCGGTTCGTGGACGACAACGTCAGAATCCGCAAGTTCTGGAAGGTTGCAAGGACGGGCCAGGCATCGTCGCTCAGACTCCCGTAATCTAATCGTAAAGTTTGCAAACGAGGCAGCTGAGCCAAAGGTTCCAGCATCTTCGCATCGATGTGACTGACACCAATGAGCGTCAGCTCTTCCAGCGAATCCATCTCACGCAGCCACTCCAGACTTCGCATTGACTTCGGTGTGTTCCAGAACGTCAGCACTCGCAGATTCCGGAGTCGCTGAAGACTCGGCAGTTCGTCGCTCGGAAAGTCGCTGCGGTTCAGAGACAACACTTCCAACACAGGCAAGTCGGCGACGACGTCCAGGACACCCGTTCTCAACCATAAGGCCCGTAGTTCGAGTTCACGCAGATTCCGCAAACGGCTCAGAAACGCCATGTCCTTGCCTTCCCAGGCGAATTCGGGTTTCATCGGTTGCGTATCTGCTGCCACCACAACGCAGGTTTCCGAACATGCCGTAAGAAAATTCGCCATCCGCAGCGTGCGGACAAACGGCGAGGCGGGTAGGCTATTGAGCTGCGATTTGGAAAGGTAGGCCGGCCAGATATCTATCTCGTGGAGCGTGTCGAGTTGTTCGAGACCGCTCAGGTCGGGCTGAACGATTGAGCCGTACTCATCGAACCGAAGTATCACTTGGACCGGACCATCGAGAAGCCTGCGCCTTTTGGCTTCCTCCCGCTTGATTTCCTGGAAACCATCGAGATGCCTGCCACTGTTGGATTCATCGAGCAGGCTTCGCTCTTGTTCGGAAAGGATTGGCTCCATCCGGACGACCTTTTGCAGCCTCCTCACGATCGCCGCCCGGTTTCGATCGCGAGTGTCGAGGGTGCGGATGACCATCACCGACAGCAGAAACAAGATGGCGATGGAAATCACCCAAAACCAACGGCGGCCCGTAAGTCGCTGTTGTTGCGAGGCCAACGTGTCAGTCCCCATGCTCTTTCCTCCCAACCCCTCGACTCGAGTGATCGACAGCACATAAATAGTACTGGACATCATACCCAAGTGAAAACACTTCGCGGGTGAACGCAGTGAGAACAGCGGTGCAGCTCATTGTTTTCGTAAACTCACCGTTTGCCCCACACCCAGTTTTTGAAGTTGGCTCTTCCCTCAATGTCCGTTCCGGCGCTGATGTTTCGGTGTTAAGCGAGATTCTGGTTCTTCAAAGCCTCGCCGCCGCCGCTGCTTCGTAGTACTTCTTAGATTTTGCTGTAATCTGTGCAAGACAGGCGATCCGTCGGAACGTTGTCGTGTTGCTGCTTGATCCTTCCTCCGTGATCGGCCGTCGCCATGATCACGCAGGGTTTTCCTGCATGTCCGTTTCGACGACATTTTCGGCGAAGGCTTGATAAGCCGCGCCGATCTGCTGGGCCAGCGGGTCGGGCCAGGCGTGAAATCGACCTTCGGCAATCGCATCGAAGATTGCGACCGCGACCAATGATGGTGAGGCGTTGCTGTCACCAAATCCTGCGGCCACGGCCATGTCGGTTTGAATCGGTCCCGGATGAACGCTCACAACATGCGTGCCTTGTTCTCGCAACGATCCACGCAAGCCCTGAGTGATCGCGTAACTTGCTGCCTTCGACGCACAGTAGGTGGCGAAGTCAGGAAATGTCTTGACGGACGCGACACTGTTGAGCTGCACAAATGCGCCGCCGCCATTGGCTTTCAATACCGGAGCGAATGCCTGAGCGACTCGAATCAAGCCGTAAACATTTGCATCCATTTCAAACTGCAGCGATTCGATCGCATCGTCGCTGACAGCACTTGACGTCTTCAGCACGCCCGCGTTGTTAACGACGATATCGACATCGGTTGCCGCTTTTGCTGCGGCGGTGATTGATTCAGGATCGTTCAAGTCAACTCGAATCGGCACCACGCGATCGCCATGTTCGGCGACGAGCGAGTTGGCCGAATCAATGCTTCTCACGGCTGCGTACACCCTCGCCGCCCCGCGCTGAAGCGCCACTTCCGAAATCGCTTTTCCGATACCTCGGTTCGCGCCGGTTACCAAAACAGTCTTGTTTTTCACGTCAAATTTCATCTGTGTGTCCTTGATGAAAAAAAGTTGCAGTGAACACGTGAAGGGCCAATCTCCTCTCCACATTTCTCTAAATGTATCGTGTCTGTCTTCAGAAGGCCCTGCATAAACAGGTCGTCTTAGCCGTCGAATGCGTTGTAGAGACTGCCTCCGTTCGATTCCGGTCGCCTGGGTCATGTTCGAAATCGCCGTCGCTGCGTAACTCTTCTCCCAGAATACCTGCATCGCCTGTTCAATCACGTCTGACTCATCAAATGACTTTTTCCCAGGGCATCGCTTGCTTCTCGCTTCAGAATGGTTTGGGCTTCCGTCGCTGACACCTTTTTAACGCCTCTGTTTTAACTCAGAATATCATGGATCACCTGGCCGTGGTCAATCTCCAGCCGTTTACGGCCGGGGACTTCGAGCAAGCGGTTATCGAGTCCCAGTAGATGCAGAACTGTGGCATGCAGGTCAGTGACATAATGACCTTCGCCAAGAGCATGATAGCCGAGTTCATCAGTGGCTCCATGCACGTAGCCTTTTTTCAACCCGGCCCCCGCCATCCAGATCGTGAATCCGTTGGGATGATGATCGCGACCATCGACACCACCACCACGTCGCTCCAGCCCAGGCGTGCGACCGAATTCTGTGCAGAAGACGACCAGCGTTTCATCAAGTAGTCCGCGTTGTTTCAGATCCTGCATGAGTCCCGCGACCGGCAGATCGACACTGGCGCAAAGCCTCGTATGATTTTCTTTCAGCTTCTGATGCGAATCCCAGACGCCATAAGTCGACGGAAAGACCTGCACAAAACGAACGCCGCGTTCGACAAGTCGCCGAGCTGCGAGCAATCGTTGCCCAGCAAGTTTGGTCGCGTCATTGTCGATGCCATATCGCTTCGTTGTGTCTTCTGTTTCTGTTGAGAAATCAATGGCCTCGGGGACTGCCGCCTGCATCCGAAAAGCCAGTTCGTACGCGCGAATACGAGCCAGCAGTTGCTGATCTTCCGGATACTCAACCGCCGAGAGCGCGTTCAGTTTCCCGATCAGTTCGTATTCCTGTCGCTGCTCTTCGAGACTCTGTTTTGTATTCCTTTGACCGAACGGTAGTGGATTTTTCGGGTCGAGAGTCAACGGCACACCTGAGTGTTGCGGCCCAAGATACAGTGAGTCGATCGACAGTCGCGTGTCCGATCGAGTCGGCCCGCCAAGCACAGCGAACTTCGGCAGGTTTTCGTTCAGTGTCCCCAATCCGTAATCCGCCCAGGCACCAATGCTGGGTTGTTGTTCGTCCAGCCGATGTCGTCCCGTGTGAATTTGATTCTCGGCCGCATGATCATTGTCCGTTGTCCACATATCGCGAACAAAGCAGAGATCATCGATCTGTTTAGCGAGATGCGGCCACCAATCGGTCATCTCGATTCCGCTATTGCCATGCTTCCGCCATCCCACCTGCATTGGGTAGATCGTCGGATAAACGTCGCGGACGTTGATCTCATCTGCCGCTACCGAACGGAACCGCTTCTTGTGCAATGGCGAATCAACCGGGTTGTCAAATGGCGTCTTGTCGAAAGTCATGCCCGCATAACGATTGAGCGCTGGTTTTGGGTCGAACGTCTCAAGGTGACTGTAGCCGCCCGAGAGAAAAATCCAGATGACAGACTTGGCGCGTCCGGGGAAATGCGTTGTTGCGGCTGGCTGTCTATCAGCGGCTCCTGCGATCTTTTCTTCAGCCAGCATCGCTCCCAGTGCTAGTCCGGTGAAACCCATGCCCATGTCGGCCAGAAAACCTCGACGCGGATGTCGGCAGTCGCCCGTTGGCGTTTTCGAATGTCGCTTCGTCATGTTTCTATCGGATCGTAATAAAGTCGTTGTGATTGAGGATCGCGCGCACCACGCTTTCCAATACCCGAACGTTCACGTCGGCCGTCTCCGTCTTCGCCAGCAATTCTCGCTGACTTTCGATCGCCTCGCAACACAATTGCAATTCGGCCTTGGACGGCGGTCGAGACAGGATTCGTTCGAATGCTGCTGTGATGAACGGTTCTGGATTATTTTCTGTGGCAACGCCGGGTTCACCCATCAATGCGACGGCAATCGCCGCACTTTGCTCATGAACGAAATCACTATTCGTCAGCGCCAGTGCCTGTTGCGGGACAATGCTGCGTGTTCGGCGGTAGCACTCCATTGCATCAGGCGCATCGAACAACTCGCCGAGAGCGCTCTTGCCACCTTCTTCTGGGTACACACTGTAATAAAGGCTGCGACGAAATGTTGTGAGTGCCTCGCTGTTCTCAATTGGTTGGCCACCCATTGTCAGATCCAGCTTACCGGCCGTGTACAGTACGCTGTCGCGAACAACCTCAGCCTCCATCCGACCAATGTTCATTCGCCACAGCAACTTGTTCTCACGATCCAGCTCCATCGCATTCGTTCCGTCAGACGCATTCGTACCCATTGACGACATCCGACGATACGCAGCGCTTGTCACAATCAGACGATGCAAATGTTTCATACTCCAGTCATTTTCCATAAGTTCAACCGCTAGCCAGTCCAGAAGCTCCGGATGACTGGGAAGTGCACCGCTGCGGCCAAAGTCTGTGACAGTGGCGACCAATGGTGAATGAAAATGTCTGGCCCAGATATGATTCACCGCAACCCGCGCCGTGAGCGGATTTTCGCGAGCCGTGATCCACTCAGCCAGCGCTGCCCGACGTCCGGTGCTCGTCTTCGGATACGTCGGACTGAACGGGGAATACTCATCAGTTGCGTTATTGGCCGCCACGCGCGCCTTGTCGAGTGCCGGACGCGACATGGCCAGCAGCTTGTTTGCAGCTTCGATCTTCTTTGGCCGTTCCGCATCCTCAGTCGGCATCGCATCCGCAACCGTCAGCGCGAGTTCATGGGCCAGAACTTCTGCTTCCTTATTGAGAACAACTGCATCTCGCTCGAAGCGACTGGCAGCACGTGCCAATTCCGGCGAGTCTGTGTCTGGGGTCTCGCCATACCTGGATCGATCGGCGGCGATACGAGCTTCAAGGCTCACCAGTTCCGCGCGTGCGGCGGTGAGTTTCGCAGTCGCTGCACGTAGCGGCAAGGTCACGGCGTCCACAGCCCGCTGAGCTGTTTGAACATGCATTGCAAGGCTCCGAAGCGATTCGTTGCCTGCCGTCGAGGACACAACCGATGTCGCCGGCGCTGCGCTGAACGATGAGATTGACCAGCCTTCAATCCCATCGATATCGCGACCTTCCGCGTACGCAGGTGCTTCGAAATTGAAAGTCACCAACGTAGTGGCTGCGTTTTCGATTGCCGCTTCAGTCGAGATCGGTGTCAATTTGTTACCAACCCGAAGCGCTAGCGAGGTTTTGGACGTCAAAAACATTGGTGAACTACCTCCTCGCTGGCGCTTCGGGTTAGTAAAACTCACTGAATCGACATCCTGCTGGAGCGGTGCGGTGAATGTGACATCATCAACGACAGCAACGCTCCCGGTTCGACATTGGAATGAGATAGCTTTCGTCGGATCACCGACGGGATTCCAGCCATTCAATGCGACCGGTATCTGATCGACCAGGACGATGTTGTCAGCAGTCGATCGCACCGTCAACAGGCATTGGTCGGTTTTGGTTTCGAGCACAAGGGATACTTGAAATCGCTTTTGGCCGGTGGCGAAATCATATTTTCCTGCTTCAAATTCGGTGAACGTGCCCGGTTGATAGGAAATGATTTGTCCTGAACTAAAGCCGACATAGCCCGCAGTCAGTCCCTTCACGGCATCTTTCGCAAACTGAAAATTGAAATGCGCATCATTCAAAATCAGCAACTCAAAACGGAGCGTCGTACCATGATCCAAAGCCGCTAACTGCCGCATTCCATTCAGCACCGTGCGGCTCCCTGTGGTGGCATCCAGTAGTAACGACTGCCGCCCGGCAATGGCCCCCGGCTGTCCGGATTTCTCTGCGATTTCAGCTGCCGCTTGGAATGCTGCTTCCGCCTGAGCAAGTTGTTCGAGCATGACCGACGGCACTTCATGTTTCGTCTGGCTAACGGCCGCCAGTTGTTTTTCGGCCTCGACAATCGCAGTGCCAGCCTCCGCCAGGAGCGCTTCATGCAGCGCAGGTTGTAGGCCCGGATACCAAGCCCGGGCTGGTAATTCGACCTGCGTTATTTTCGGAACGGATGCCGTTAGGAACTTCGGCACACCAGGCGAAATTGAACCGCGTTCTTCCATACGACGACGCTCATCACCTCCCGTGTAAAACCAAGTCGGGGCATCGGGTTTCCTGTCGTAAATTCGCACCGCTCCCAAACGCTGAATCTTGCGGAGGACGCCGTAGTCGTATTCTTGAAACGGCCCCGGATCGGCTTCGCCCGGAACGCGGTCCTGACGAATATCGACGGGTTCAAAAAACGCCCGCAGGCGGAAGTAGTCATCCTGCAGGATCGGATCGTACTTGTGATCGTGGCAGTGCGCACAATTAAAAGTCAGTCCGAGAAATGCCTTGCCTGTGTGTTCGACGGTGCTCCGCATCCAGTCATTCGGATTGAGCGCATACCAGTTGCGAATCAGATAACCCGTTGCGACTGCTGCCGAATCGTCTTCGGGACAGATCTCGTCAGCCGCGAGCATCTCCCGCAGCATGCGGTCATAGCCGTGATCTTCATTCAGCGACCGCACAATCCAGTCCCGCCACCGCCAGACCTGCGGCGCACTATTCCACACGTCGGGCACATATCGACGCCCGTACCAGTCACTGTAGCGCCAGATATCCATCCAGTGTCGAGCCCACCGCTCACCGTAACGCGGATCGTTCAGCAACCTGTCAACCACCGCTTCGTAAGCGGCAGGTGAGTCGTCGTCCAGAAAGGCATGCAATTCCTCACGTGTCGGCGGCAAACCGATCAGGTCCAAATACAGACGTCGCAGCAGCACCTGTTTTGGAGCTTCAGATTGAGCCGTCAAGCCATGCTCGTGAAGTCTTGCTTCGACAAAAGCATCGATTGGATTGCGCCAAGATTCCGAATCACCAATCGCTGGCAGATCGGGACGCATGGGCGATTGAAAGGCCCAGTGCTGCGCCGGATCGGCCTCCGGCTGCTCGTTTTCGGGAGAAACAGCGCCCTGACGAATCCAGTTTCGGAACATCTCAATCTGAACATCGGTGAGCGGTTCACCTTCTGGCGGCATGCGTTCGGATTCGTCATGTGAGGAAATTCGTTCAATCAGTGAACTGCTTTCAGCAGCCTCCACATCGACGATCGCACCTCCGTCGCCTCCCTGTCGGATAGTCTTCCCGGTATCCAGTCGCAGTCCGGATTCCTGTTTCAGAGCTCCATGACAGGCAAAGCATCGTTCCTTTAATATCGGCTTCACGTCGCGCAAATAGTCAACGGATGTCTGAGCCATCACATCAGCGACGAGGGTCAGCGTGAACGCAAGCGTCAGAAGAGTTTTCAGGAGTGTAGGCATGATCCAGGCATTTTCACAATTTTGCCGCTGTGATTACCAGCCTGAAACACGTCACCGCCACCTATTCGTGAACCTTTTCGGAATTCGTCTTCCGCGAGATGTCTTCGCCGCGTCGCAAGACAAAAGATGTCAGAAGACAAAGGCTGCCAAGAGGCGTGTTGACGATTTTTTTCCCTTAATTTACGTTGTTGTTGAATATCGAATGCGCCGCGATACTGCCTGGGTGTTCGTGTAGACGATTTGTTTGGTACGCTTCAATCAGGCGTTCAAGCATCTCGATGCGATAGCGGATGCGCTGGCCGCGTTCGGTGTCGCGCGTGCATCGAGGTTTGTCGAACACCCGAATTTCCTGGATGTTGGGGACGATGTCGATCCCGTCTCGAATAGCAGCATCAACGGATTCGAAGTGATGATGCTCGGCCAGTACGATCCGGTTCGGTTCCAGCAACAGCGTGTAGCCATAATCACCGTAGGCTTCGGAAAACGCCCCGTCGATGGTGATCGCTTTTCCGCTGCGTTTCAGCGGAGATTCGCCAGCTTCGACCTTAACAGGAACGTGGCCGTTGACGATCAGTCCACCGTCGGTTTCCATGCCAAATTCCGCCAGGACACGGTCGCAGAATTCCGTTTCGTGAATGAGCGTAAAATACGGATCTTTGGTTTCGCGGTGCGATGATTTGTCCAGAATGAAGTCACGTTCGAAAGTGGTGATGCGGTCTTTGCCAAACAAAGGAGAACGCGGGCCACTCCAGAGATACCAAAGAAAATCGAGATCTGGCTCTGCCGAACTCATCATGGCTCGGCGAACCACCGTCTCGATGCCTTCGAAGAGTCGCCGTCCGGCAATCGCTTCTCCATCGACCATGAGCGGAAGAAAATCCCCGTCAGCATTCACCGGCACGCAACCATGAAAGATCAGGCACTCGTCTCGCCGCAGATACATTGAACCATGGCCAACCATGAAACGCATTTGCTCCTGCAACTTCTGACTGTTCAGGAACGAGTGCTTCAGAATCGAAAGGCAGGACGCTTCTTCATCGCTCAACTCATACGGATTATCGGGATCGATCGTCGGGAACAGTTTGTCTCGCAGGTCGTAGATGTTTCCGTCGATTTCAATCGTACCGCGATTATGGACAATTCGGTGCAGGAGACGTCGATGTTCCAGGCCCCAATGCGGATTGCGTTCGATAAGCTGCCCCTCAAGCTTCAACTGCATGACGGCTGCTGCTTTCTGCATCCGTGCAACCACATCGCTGGGACGCATGCCTTCGCTTTTGGGCATAAAGAACTCAGCAGGATCGTCGACATAAACGGTGCGGGCGAGATGTTCAAGTGGCGTCAACGGTACGCTGTAGCCTTCGTCCAACTGACCAAGGCGGCGATAACGCAGCGAAACACGCAGAACGGTGCAAATCAATGCCTCGCTTCCAAGCGCCGCACCAAGCCACAACGCATCGTGGTTGCCCCAGATGAATTCTACGTTTGGCTGAAGTCGCAGGTAATCGACGACGCGGTCGCCTCGAGGCCCACGGTCCCAGCAGTCGCCACCAATGATCAATTCATCGACCGCCAGGTTGCGAATCAGTCGCCCCAGCAGATGGATCAGATGCAGTGCGCGCCCACGGCGGACGAGTTCATCCAACATGGCTCCGACGAACTCGGGGCCTCGTTCAGTCGATGGAGCATGCAACATCTCCAGCAGCAATTCGCGGTACTCAGGCGGGAAAAGTCTGGTCGCCAGGCGCAGGCTGAAGTTCGAAACCAGATAGCGCAGCAATTCCAGTTGCGGCTTCAGTGTCCGCACCGCCCAGGCTTTAATGTCGGCAGATTCTGTGAGCGTTTGTCGCAGACGTTGGGTCACTTCCGCAGGATAGAAAGTCAGCTTGAGAAAATCCGCCATTTCATCAGCGTTCATTCGACCGGCAAACATCTCTTCCACAAGCGGCCGCAGTGTCCCGGACGCATTGTTGATGACATGCTGAAGCTTCTTGTCTTCCCCATGGATATCACTGATGATATGCACCGCGCCCTTCGGGAGTGTCTGCACGGCTGCCAGTCGAGCCACCTCAGCAACCGCAGCATCGACATTTGGATACTCCGAAGCCAGCAGTTCCAGCATCGAGAGATCTGCTTCAGGACGTTTGAAGGAATGAGATGTATTCGGCATGGGACTTTGGTTGACCGTCAAACGTTTAGGCAGAAAAAGGGGGCAGAAAAAGGGGGCAGAAAAAGGGGGCAAAAAGGCAGAAAAAGGGGACGCAGTTCAAAAGGCAGAACAGAAAAAGGGGACGAGAACAGAAAAAGGGGACGCAGTTCAAAAGGCAGAAAAAGGGGACGCAGTTCATTGTTTGAAGAATATTCACTTCTTGTTCGGCCTTCCCCTTGAACGTAACGTGTGTTCGAGCTGAAGTCGAACGGCGGACTGCGAAACAAACCGGTCGCTTCCATAGGGTTGACCCTTTTTCAAACACTTTCGAATCGCCCGTTCTTCGGTTTCGTTTTGTGTTCGATTCACCATCGCCACCCAG
>JBBQSE010000088.1:0-21204 GCA_038214195.1 Planctomycetales bacterium | reverse complement strand
CTTACGTCGCCTCCCCCCGCCCAACCCCACTGTCTCTCCATTTCTCCTCTCTTTCCCCCCGGCCCCCCCCCCCCACGACTCTTTTCAACGACCTGCATTCACGTGAAAGAAACACACATTCCCACGTCCAGCGACACGCTGCTGTTCGTCACCGGACGACTGGCGGAACCCGGTCTGCGCGAAGTCGTGGCCAGGATCGCCGACAAACTCGGCTTCCGCTACGAGATCGCTGTCCCCGGAATTCAGGTCGCCGCCCTGCTCCACACGAATCTGCTGCTGAAACGACTGACGATTCCGGACCATGTGGGTCGCGTCATCCTGCCAGGCTGGTGTCAGGGCGATTTGGCGGATCTTGAACGACACTTCGGCAAACCCTTCGAACACGGGCCGCGAGACCTCTACGATCTGCCCGAATACTTCGGACTTGGCAAGCGCCGTACGGCAGATCTTAGTCGCTATTCCGTGCAGATCCTCGCCGAGATTAATCACGCGACGCGAATGCCGTTGTCCGACATCGTCCGCGAAGCAACGTCGCTGGCGGCGTCTGGAGCCAACATTATCGACATCGGCGGCGTGCCCGGCGAAAGCAGCCCTCGCATCTCCGAGATCGTCACAGCACTTCGAGCCGAAGGCCTGCGAGTTTCGATCGACAGTTTTGACAGGTCCGAAGTGGAACAGGCCGTCGCCACCGGGGCAGAATTGATCCTGAGCTGCAATCATTCCAACATCGACTGGGTCACCACGCTGCAGACGGAAGTCGTCGCAATCCCGGATGTTCCCGGCGATCTGGATTCGCTCGAACGCCTGATCGATCGCCTGCAGAGCAGCGGTGTCCCCTTTAGAGTCGATCCGATCATTGAACCCATTGGCATCGGATTCACCGCATCATTGCAACGCTACATGAAGGTCCGTGAAAAGTATCCGGACATGCCGATGATGATGGGCATTGGCAACATCACTGAGTTAACCGAAGTCGATTCTGCCGGAGTCAACATGGTGCTCGCAGCGATCTGCGAAGAACTTGGCATTCAAAGTGTCCTGACGACGCAAGTCATCAACTGGTGCCGTTCCGCCGTCGCCGAATTCGATGCCGCGCGGCGTTTGATGTTTCATGCCGTCGCCGCCAGGACGATTCCCAAGCACTTGAGTTCATCGCTCGTGATGCTCCGCGATTCACGCCTGAAGTCAGTCACACACGAATCCCTGCAACAACTCGCCGCCGCCCTCACTGACCCCAACTTTCGGATCTACGCCGAAGCCGGTGAACTGCATCTGATGAACAGTCATGGTCACTGGCACGGGACCGATCCGTTTCAGCTCTTCGAACAGGCCAACTCCCCTGCCCCGTCGTCGCCGCGCCAGCAGAGTCCGTCGATCGATCCCAGCCACGCCTTCTATCTCGGCTACGAACTCGCCCGCGCCGAGATCGCGTTACATCTTGGCAAACAGTACACTCAGGACGAACCAATGCCCTGGGGCCTGCTGGGCGCGACTCCAGCGTCATCGACGGCATCCGTGCATCGTAATGAGCAAGGCAGGGATCAGGCGTCTTCGTAGTGACCGGCAACCAACGCGAGCAACGATCCCCATCCGGCTTCATGCCCAATGGCGTGGACTTAACGGCATTTTCGTGAGCGGCAAGGCGCTAGCCGCCGGTTATGCCAGTGTGTTAACCATATTCACCAGCGGCTAGCGCCGTGCTGCTCACTAAGTCCACGCCATTGGGCTTCATGCCGGTGGAATACAGGTTTAACAACGACAAATCTGCTTATGAGATATCTCTCATGCAACTCGCCACCGTGTTAACGCCCATGTCCGATGAAAACCTGCAACTGGCAGCTCAGTGCGGAGTCACTGATGTTGTACATCGTTATCCTGGCAACGACGCGAAGGTGTTGCAGCAGGCGCAGCGCCGGATCGCTTCGTTCGGAATGCGGTTGTCCGTCGTCGAGGGTTACCTGCCGATCGAAAACATCAAGCTTGGCTGCGACGACGGAACTGAAATCGATGCCCTGAAGTTGCTGATTGAGCAGATGGCGGACCTCGATATTCGATTGCTTTGCTATAACTTTATGGCGGGAACCGACTGGTGCCGCACGAAACTGGATGCCCTCGAACGCGGTGGTGCGAAAGTGACAGCTTTTGATCTGGCCGACGTTGAGCACGCCATTCGCCTGGGCTATCAGCCGCCTAACACGGAATTCGATGCCTTAGCGCGGCGACTTACGCCGGAGCGCCTTTGGGATCAGCTCGAACGCCTGCTCAACGCTCTGCTGCCAGTCACCGAACGGTGCGGAGTCGTCCTCGCCATGCATCCTGATGATCCTCCGCTGCCGGAACTTCTCGGCAAACCTCGCATCATGCACAACGTCGTCGGATTCGATCGTCTGCTGGCGCTGGCTCCCAGCCCGTCGAACAGCATCTGCTTCTGTCAGGGCAGTTTTGCCACGATGAACGTGGATATCCCAGCGACTATTCGCCACTTCGGTTCACACATTCAGTATGTTCACTTCCGCGATGTCCAGGGAACCCCGCAGGCGTTTACCGAGACTTTTCACGACAACGGCCCAACGGACATGGCGGCGGCGATGAAGGCGTATCGTGAGATCGGTTTCAAGGGTCCGATCCGACCAGACCATGTGCCGCAACTGGTCGGCGAAGACAATGGCGAGCCAGGATATACAATGCTCGGTCGACTGTTTGCATTCGGCTACATGCGCGGGCTGATGCATGCGACATAGTCGCCTTACGATCGCTCGATTAATAAGTGAGCGGCAAGGCGCTAGCCGCCGGTAATCGGCAGTGTGAATTACCGGCGGCTAGCGCCTTGCCGCTCACTGCATATCGGACAATTATTTCTCGAACGATCCTTACAGGCTTGATCTGCGATAGCCGGGATGCCCAGCGTCGAACAATTCAGGCAGCCAGCGGGCTCCAATTCCTGGACGCTGAGGGATCACGATGGCACCGTTTTCCACAACCACGTTTTGATCAATCAGCGCGGGATAGAGCGTCGCGATGTGCGCTCGGACGGTTTCCTGAAAAACGACGCCGGTATTTGCCGCCGCGACATTGATTCCGGCAAAGAGAGTCAATGGACCGGTGCAGTCATGCATGAGTGTTGGAACATTGTACAATTGAGCCAGCTCAGCAATCCGACGTGTGGCGGAAATTCCGCCGACCCACGTTGGATCGATCATTACATAGTCCGCAGCGCGAGCGTCCAGCACCTGACGATAGTGATCCGCCATGACCAGCATTTCGCTGACTGCGACCGGCACATTGATTTGTGCCCGAAACGCCGCCATCGCATGGATTGAATCCGGACGCAGGATGTCTTCCATCCAAAGTGGTCGAACCGCCTGCATTCCTTCCGCGATGCGGCGCGCGGCGGCGAGTGAGAAGAAGCCGTGACCGTCCAGCATGACTTCAATCCTGTCGCCAACACGTTCGCGAATCTTCTCGAAGGGAGCAACGCCTTCGCGAATGTCATCCTGAGATAAATAATGACCTCCCTGCCGACGGTAGACGCCATCGAAGGACCAGAGTTTCATCCCTTTGTATCCCAGCGCCACCAATTCTTCCGCAAGGTCCGCCGGGGAGTTCATGCTGGTCCAGTTGTCTTCCAGCGGCCCTGGTTGCCCTGGATCACCATGTCCGGGCCAGCCGGATGCCGATGGTGTCTTACGATTCGATCGACCGTAAAAAGGTCCGCCGCAACTGTTGTAGACCGGAATCGAATCACGGACGGGTCCACCGAGCAGTCTCCAGACGGGAAAATCCGCTAACTGGCCGGCAATATCCCAGAGTGCCAAATCAACCGCCGACAGCGCGCGAAGTTCTGCACCAGTCCCGCCGAACGCCGTGATGCGTTCGTAAAGAAATCGCCAGTGGCTCTCGATCGCCCGCGCGTCGCTTCCCAGCAGTCGTGGTGCCATGAAGTCGTGGATCACAGCGGCCGCCGCAGTGGGAACGTAATACGTTTCGCCATGCCCAATCACTGGTGTCCCGCCGACCGTGCCAGCGTCCGTGTGAATTCGCAGAGCCAGCAAACCAGGCATGACGTCATGCGGGATCAGCGTCTCCAGCATCGTGACGCGTGGGCCGCAGCGATATGCGTGTTCCTGAGTCGCACTGGACGCTCGGTCGGTAAATTCGGTCATTGTCTATATTTCCTCAAGGAGGTCATTTGTCTCAAATCGGCGACGGTAGCTCTTCAGATTTCGTTTGACCCGACTCGGAGAGGAGGACGGCTGCACAAAGTGCGGCCGGGAGAAAGCCTCCTCTACGAGTCGGGTCAAACGGTGCGAACTACTTCCGGAACAAAACTCACCTAACAAATTTTTTGCCAAGCAAAACCTTGCGCAACAATTCCCGTGTGATCAAAAAGCTACCGCAATTCCTAATTTACAACAAACCACCCAAGTCCCCGCAATTCGCCAAAACTCTCATTTTCTGCAGGCTGTTCACCCTCGTCTTGACCCTGTTTTTCGGTTGGTCTACAACCCTCCGAATCAATTGATTAATGGCGGGCCAAGCGGAACAAGGACGTTCTGAGTAATGCAAGTTTACATTCGTATCGCTGAATACATCTGGCACTTTCGACGACAGTTCATCCTGTCCGTCATCTGCGCAGTTATCGTCTCAATGTTCTGGGCAGTCAATCTGTCGATTGCATTTCCGATCGTAAAAGTGCTGTTTGAAAACGACAGTATCCACGCGTATGTTGATTCTGAAATCGCCAGTTACGGCAAAGAAATCGAGAACGAGAACCGGGCGATGGATGCGCTGCGACCAGATCAGGTTGAGCGTCTTGCCGTTTCTCAGGCCCGCCTGAGCGCCACTCGCCACAGCCTTGCGTTTGCCACGTGGCTGCGGGGTCATGTGCTGCCGTGGGTGCCGGAAGACAAGTTCAATACGATCATTGCGATTCTCGGCATTCTGCTGGTGGCGACACTATTCAAAGGTCTGTTCACGTACTTTCAGGAATTGCTGGTTGGCAGTTTCGTCCAGTTGACAGCGAACTCGATTCGGCAGGCATGTTTTCGTTCAGCCCTTCGACTGGATTACCAGACACTGCATCGCATGGGGGAATCGTCCCTGATGTCACGGATGACAAATGACATCGAACAGATGACCAGTACCATCAGGATCTTTGGCATTTCCATGGTCCGTGAACCACTGAAGGCGGCGGGATGCATCGTCGTTGCGTTCTGCATTAACTGGCGACTCACGTTGCTCACAGTAACAGTGGTACCGCTGCTGGGATTTACGTTTTATCGATTCAGCAAACTGCTCCGAGAGGCTTCGCACCGATCGATGCAGAGTATGGCCAGCATTTACAACACGATTTCGGAAACCTTTGGCGCGGCGAAGATTGTCCTGGCATTTTCCGGCTATCGTCGACACCGCAAACAATTCCTGAACGCCAATCGCGGCTACTACGAAGACTCGATGAGGATTGTGCGTCTGGGATCGCTCATTCGTCCCCTGACAGAAATTATGGGGCTGGTTGCGATGTTTGCCGCTCTCGGACCAGGCGCCTATCTGGTCCTGCGTCACACGAACGAACTCTGGGGTATCCAGTTGGCAAGCCGACCAATGGATATCGCCGAACTCTCGATGCTGTATGCCATGCTGCTGGGAACACTGGACCCTGTGCGGAGACTGTCCGGAGTCTTCACGACGATCAAACGCGGCATGGCCGGCAGCGAACGCGTGTTCGAACTGATCGATGAAAAATCCATGATCCCGGAACCGCGCAAGCCGCACGTTCTGGTTCGGCACTCGTCGACGATTCTCTTCAAGGATCTTTCATTTCGCTATCACGGTTCGTCTGTGGAAGAAGAACAGCAGCGTCCACTGGCGCTAAAAAACGTGAGTCTGGAAGTGAAATTTGGCGAGGTTGTTGCGATTGTGGGTGGTAACGGTTCCGGAAAGTCCACCCTCATCAGCCTGCTGCCGAGATTCATCGATCCGACGCAGGGAGTCGTTCTGATCGATGGCGTCGATATTCGCGAATTCCGCACGCTGGATCTGCGAAGCCAAATCGGTCTCGTGACGCAGGAAACAATGCTGTTTAACGACACGATCTACGAAAACATCCGTTACGGAAATTCCAACGCCAGCCGTTCGCAGATCGAAGATGCGGCTCGACAGGCCTACGCGCTGCCATTCATCGAGCAGCTTCCGGATGGTTTTAACACGATCGTTGGCGACAAGGGCGGAAAACTTTCAGGCGGACAGAGGCAACGCGTCTCACTGGCCCGCGCTATCGTCCGCGATCCCTCGATTTTGATTCTTGACGAAGCCACTTCGGCTGTCGATTCCGCCAGCGAAGAAACGATCCACAAAGTTCTGAAACAGTTTTCCTCCGGTCGCACCGTGTTCATTATCAGCCATGTGCTCAACCGCACGTTTCTGGACCTCGTGACGCGAATCGTCGTGATGGATCAGGGTCAAGTCATTGCCAACGGAACTCATGAAGAACTGCTCAAGACCTGCCCCGCATATCGCGCGATGCAGCAGTCACAGCTGATAATGCGGGATGCGGCCTAGCGTCGGGCCTGAAAACACTCGCCGGACAGGGCAGGAACGTCTGGCAATTGCGCGCGTGCAGGAATACGATGTACCAGTCGATGCGACACTGACGTCCATCTTTAGCCGCTTCCTCACAATCCGACTTCGTCAACGGTATTCACGGATTTTCCGCCATGACTTCCGCAGCCACCCTGCAAGAACCTGACGTACTTGAAGATCAGGGAATCTTCCCATGAATCCTGTCCCACGCTGTCGAATCATTCCTCAGGCCGCGCATCAGGTTTCGTTTCAGATCGATGATCGCGAAGTCCTGCGATGGAACGCCGGGACAGATTATCCGCGTCCGTTTTTCTTTCCCGTCGTCGCTCCGTCGGGCACCAGCATCACGCGAATGGGCCATCCCGGCGCGCCGGATCATGATCATCACCAGTCAATCTGGTTCGCCCATCATAAGGTGCTGGGAATTGATTTCTGAGGGAATGCTTCAGGAGCCGTGATTCGACAGTTGCAGTGGCTGGCCTATGACGATGGCGAAGGCCATTGCCGGATGGCGGTGGAACTCAGCTGGCTCGACGGCCACGATCCCGCGCCGCTACTGAAGCAGGAGCTGATTTGTGAAGTCCGGCCTTTGGCGGAGAAAAATGAGTTCACAATAGAGTTGCAAAGTCGCTTCACGCCGGTGTCGGAATCACTGGAGTTCGAAAAGACGAACTTTGGATTCCTTGCCGTCCGAGTCGCCAAGTCCGTTTCCGCAGTCTTTGGCGGCGGCATCCTGACAGGCAGTGAGGGAACTCAGACAGAGAAGCAACTCTTTGAGCACGCCGCGCGCTGGATCGACTACAGCGGCACGACCGGTCGGGAGGAGACTCCGATCGAAGGTATCACGTATATTGATCATCCATCGAATCCCGGGCAACCCACCGGCTGGCACGTCCGCGACGACGGCTGGATGTGCGCATCTCCGTGTATGAAAGAAGCGATCACAACAACGAAGGAATCTCCGCTGACTCTGCGTTACCTGCTGCACGTTCATTCGGGCTCTGTGCAACCTGAAAGAGCAAACGCTCTGCACGAGACATTCTCAGCAAGTCACATGCTGAAGGTCATCAAGGGCCCGATTTCGCATGTGCGTTGGCAGGTTGAACGGCTGCCTTGAAGAGAAACAAAAAGTGCTTAGTTGGACAGCGCCACTTTGGGTTCAATTGTAGCCCGAAGCGTAAGCGAAGGAAAAAAAGGAACAATCCCTCGCTGACGCTTCGGGCTGCAAAAACTCTCGGTTTTCGCCAAAAGTGGCGCTGTCCAATTAGAACCTGTCCGCAAATTGGGCGAGGCCTGATTCAGTTCTGCCACAAGTTAAAATCCCGACGGCGTAGCGACGGGCGTACAAAACACCCGTCGCACCGCCGACGGGAAAACCCAGCGGCACGGACTATGACGAACGGCAATCAATCAGTTCAACTCACTCGAGCGTGGCTCGTCGCCAGACTCGGCACCGCCATGGCAGAAAGTTGTTGTCACTTTGAGGCTTGTCTGGCTCAGCACATTTTTGATGCAAGTGGGACTGGTGATTTATCGCGGCAGGTTGTTCAAATTCACCAATGACCGACATTCCAAGGTGTTCGAAGAACTCGCTGCGAGAGACGAGAGATGCCGAGCGGTCGGTGACGATCGGGATTCATGAGAATGAAAACTTCGACTTGCTGCGGGCCGTTTCGTTAGCGGAGCGCACGACGACTATGTATGGATCGCCCGGTTGTCCACAGCCATCGCGGCTTCTTTAACCGCCTCGGACAGTGTTGGATGGGCGTGGCAGCAGCGGGCGATGTCTTCGCTGCTGGCACCGAATTCCATGGCGACGGTGGCTTCGTGGATAAGTTCGCCGGCGTGGGCTCCGATAATGTGAACGCCAAGGACCCGGTCGGTTGCTTCGTCGGCCAGCACTTTGACAAAGCCATCCGTGTGACCCGCCGCGCGAGCCCGTCCGTTGGCAGCGAAACTGAATTTGCCCGCGCGGTATTTAATGCCAGCTGCTTTCAGTGCATCCTCATTGGCGCCCGTCGAGGCGATTTCCGGCTGTGTGTAGATGACGGCCGGAATAGTTCCGTAATTGATGTGACCGTGGCCTGTCATCATCTTTTCGATGCAGGCGATTCCTTCCTCTTCGGCTTTATGTGCCAGCATAGCGCCACCGATGACGTCACCGATCGCGTACACGCCCAATGCCGTCGTCTGGTAGCTGCCGTTGACCTGAATAAAACCACGTTTGTCAGTCTGCACGCCCGCTTCAGCAAGCCCCAGATTGTCTGTGCATGGTTTACGCCCAATCGCGATCAGGACGCGATCACAAGCGATCGGATCCGCGCCTTCGATCGTGACTGTACAAGTTGTTCCGGCGGCAGTGACCGATGTCACTTTGGTGCCCAGTTTGAACGTCAGGCCCTGCTTTTCAAAGATTCGCTTTGCTTCATTCGCGACCTGTTCATCAACGCCGGGCAGGATGCGAGGCAGATATTCCAGCACTGTAACCTGCGATCCCAGACGACGCCAAACGGTTCCCAGTTCCAGCCCGATGACTCCCGCCCCGATGACGACCAGATGCTTTGGCACTTCCGGCCATGCAATTGCTTCAGTACTGGTCCCGATGCGATCGCCATCAGGCTCGATTCCAGGCAGCGATGAGGACACACTTCCGGTGGCAATCAGGATCTTCTTTCCCTGGATCGTGATCGGCGCGTCGTCGATGACCTCCACAAGCCCCTTGCCCATGAGGCGCGCGTGTCCGACATAGCGTTCGATCTTGTTTTTCTTCAGCAGCCCCTGAATACCGCCGTCCAGCGTATTCACGACCGTCTGCTTGTGCTTCATCATCTGAGCGATATCGAGTGACACGCCCTGGACGATCAGGCCACGTTCGGCAAAATGCTTCTGAGACTGCTCGTACAATTCGCTCGTTTCCAGCAGTGCCTTGCTGGGAATACAACCGACTCGCAGACAGGTGCCTCCAAGCTGCTTTTCGCGTTCGACAATGGCAACCTTCATCCCCAGCTGCGACGCGCGAATCGCCGCGACGTATCCGCCAGGACCGGCACCAACAACGATCAAATCGAATGACTCAGACATGAAGAGAGTACCTGAAAACCACCGCGTGTGTCGTGGCCTGCCAAACAATTAACCTTCGTTGGACCGCGCCACTCTTGGCGAAAACCCAGCGTTTTTGCAGCCCGAAGCGTGAGCGAGGGATTGTTCCTAACTCGTTCCCTCGCTTACGCTTTTTGAAGTTGCGCAAACTATTCTGATATTAACCCGAAGCGCCAGCGAGGCAAATAAGTCACGTCTCCCCTTCCGCGTGAAATTTTTGCCTCGCTGGCGCTTCGGGTTAGTGTGTTTTTCTAGTGTCAAACTTCCAGAATCAGCCGCGTGGGATCTTCGACCAGATCTTTGACAAGTTTTAGGAACGACACCGCTTCGCGACCATCCACGACTCGATGATCGTAAGTTAGGGCGACGTACATCATCGGGCGAATGACCACCTGGCCGTTGACAGCAATCGGGCGATCGAAGATCCCGTGCATCCCGAGAACGCCGCTCTGTGGAGGATTCACAATCGGCGTTGAAAGCAAGGATCCATAGACGCCGCCGTTGGTGATCGTAAACGTGCCGCCTTCGAGTTCTTCCAGCGTCAGCTGGTTATTCTTCGCCCGCCCCGCAAGCTCGACGATCGCCATCTCGATGTCCGCAAAGCTCATGTTCTCGGCGTTTCGCAGCACCGGAACCACAAGCCCTTTTCCTCCGCCAATCGCGATGCCGATGTCGCAGTAGTTGAAGTACGTCAGTTCCCGGCCATGCATCTGAGCGTTCAATTGCGGAAACTGCTGGAGCCCGGACACGACGGCCCGCACGAAGAACGACATGAAGCCCAGCTTCACACCATACTTCTTGTCGAATACGTCTTTGTACGATTCTCGCAGTTGCTTGATCGCCGACATATCGACTTCATTAAATGTCGTCAGCAATGCCGCAGTCTGCTGAGCATCAACAAGCCGCTTGGCGATCGTCTGACGTATCGGACTGAGCGGCATCTTGCGAGTTTCACGAATTCCGCCCATTCGCACCGGTCCTGTCTGAACCCGGCGAATGACGTCTTCCTTGAGCACACGCCCACCTGGACCGGTGCCCGGAACCGAGCCGGGCGGTATCTTGTTTTCCGCCATCATGCGTTCCGCCGCCGGCATGACATGCCCGGTGCCCTTGCTGTCCGACGTTTTTGCAACGGATGCGGAAGAAGCTGCAGGCGGCGCAGAGGCCGGAGCCGAATCTGCTTTCGGCGCGGCGGTTGCTATCGGCGCTTCTGCGGGACGCAGAAAGCCGATGACCTCGCCAATCGCCGCCGTCTCCCCGGCGTTTTTAAGAATCCTGCCGACGATGCCGCCTTCCTGGGCGGGGATATCAAACGTTGCCTTATCTGTCTCAAGGCCAACGACCCTGGCGTCTTTCGCAACGTAAGCGCCTTCCTTGACGTACCATTCGCCGACAAACGCCTCAGAGATCGATTCGCCCAATTGGGGCACTTTAATTTCAATTTCCTGCGTACTCATACGAGTTCAAATGCCTGTTTCAGAATGTTTTGTTGCTCAATCTTGTGACTTGTTGCCGATCCTGTCGCCGGGCTTGCGGATTCCGGACGACAGACTCCGCGAAATGGGTACTCATCCAGCAGACGCTCGCCATAGCGAGTTCTCAAAAAGCCCCACGCCCCCATATTGCGAGGCTCTTCCTGGACCCAGAACAAGGACGCATCCTTTGAATACTTCGACAACTCTGCCCGCAACGCATTCGCCGGAAACGGATAAAGCTGTTCGATACGGATAATCGCCACATCGTCGCGCTTCAATTCTTCCCGGTATGCGGCCAGATCGTAGTAAACCTTGCCTGAACACAGCAGGATCCGCTTCACGCCTTCCGGAGATTTCGTAACATCCGGCAGCACGTCATGAAATTTGCCGTGCGAAAATTCCGCAAATAACGAAACGGCATCCTTGTGACGCAGCAGACTTTTGGGCGTCATCACAATCAGCGGCTTTTTCCAGCGCCGGAGCGCCTGGCGACGCAGCATATGGAAGTATTGAGCCGGCGTCGTCGGATTCACGACCTGAATATTGTCCTCAGCCGCCATGGCGAGGAAACGCTCCAGTCGGGCACTGGAATGCTCAGGCCCCTGCCCTTCCATTCCATGCGGCAGCAGCAGCACGATGCCACTCAGCCGCTTCCACTTATCTTCGGCACTGGCGATAAACTGATCGATGATCACTTGCGCCACGTTGACAAAGTCGCCGAACTGAGCTTCCCACATCACCAGGCCGTCGGGACAGTCCAGGCTATAGCCGTATTCAAATCCCAGGACTCCGATTTCCGAAAGAGGGCTGTTGAAGATCTCGACCTGCTCCGGACGAGGTGCCAGATCCTGCAGACCCAGCCAGAGATGCCCATCGTTGGAATCGAACAGAACGGCATGACGATGGCTGAACGTCCCGCGCCGCACGTCCTGACCGCTGAATCGCAGTCGAGTCCCTCCGGCCACAAGAGTTCCCATCGCAGCCAATTCAGCGCCACCCCAGTCGAAGGCTCTTTCGCCCGCCGACATTTCGCGACGCGATTTGAGCACTAACTCCACTTTCGCATGAGGCGTGAATCCTGCCGGTGGCGTCGTGAGTTTCGTCATCACCTGCTGCAGCTGTTCCGCTGGAACGGCAGTGACGGGCGAATCCGCTTCCAGCCAGCTACCGCCGAAATAACCGTTCCACATTCCGCCGCCACTCTCCTCAAGGTACCGGAAGCTATCCTTGCGCGCTTCGACCAGCTCTGCTTCCAGCATCTGTCCGCGCCGGGCGACAATCTCCGCGCCCTCTTCCTTCGTGACTTCCTGGTGGCTGACAAGCGATTCAAGAAAACTGTTGAAAACGGTTTGACGACTGCGGATCACCTTGTACATCACGGGCTGAGTGAACGCTGGCTCGTCTCCCTCGTTATGGCCGCGGCGGCGAAAACAGTACATGTCAATAATAACGTCACGGTGGAACGTCGCTCGAAAATCCATCGCCAGCTGGACAACCTGAGCCACAGCCTCCGGATCCTCACCATTCACGTGGAAGATCGGAATTTGCAGCATTCGAGCGACGTCGGTTGCATACGTGCATGATCGAGCCTCGGACGCGGACGTCGTAAAGCCAATCTGATTGTTCACGATAATATGCACAGTGCCGCCCGTTTGATAACCAGTCAGCTCACTGAGATTCAGCGTTTCCTGACTGACGCCTTCTCCCGCGAACGCGGCGTCGCCATGCACCAGGATCACGCAACTCTTACGACGCTCCATGTCACCGGCGCGATCCTGCTTCGCCCGCAATCGACCGAGCGCCACCGGATTGACGAACTCAAGATGGCTCGGATTGAAGCACAGCGTCAGATGAACTTTCTGACCAGACGACGTAATACGGTCGGTACTGTAACCGAGGTGATATTTGACGTCGCCGCGTCCCATCTTTAACTGAGGATCGACGTCGTCAAATTCGCGGAAGATCTTTGAGGGCTTCTTCCCCATAATGTTGGCTAGAACGTTCAGTCGTCCCCGATGAGCCATCCCCAGCACGATCAGATCAGTCCCCTGACTGCCCGCGCGGTCGATTGCCATGTCCAGCAGCGGGATCAAACTTTCCGCTCCTTCGAGCGAAAAACTTTTCGCGCCGACGTATTTCTTCTGCACAAACTCTTCGAACACGACCGCATCGCTGAGCCGTTCCAATATGCGAATCTGTTCGTCGCGAGACAGCTTTAAGCGATTTGCCGTGCTCTCCATGCGGTCCAGCAGCCACTGCCGAACCTGCATACTGTCAATGTGCATGAACTGCACGCCAATCGAACGGCAGTAAGTCGATTGCAGCCATTCCACCAATTCACCCAGCGTGCGCGTGTCCGGGCCTCCGAAGAAGTGAGTCGAAAACTTGCGACTCATATGCTCCGCAGTAAACCCATAGAAAGACGGATCCAGTTCCGCTGGCTGCGGACGCACGGCATGCAGTGGATCGATCTTTGCGATGATGTGGCCTCGAACCCGATAACTGCGGACGAGTTGGTCAAGTCGCTCCTGCAATACCGAAGCATCACTCGCCAACGGATCGAGAGACACCTGTCCCGCCGCAGACGTCCGCCGGAAGAAACTTCCCGGCTCAATTGGCAGCAGACTTTCCGCCGTCAGGCCCGTGTCCACAACCTTCATTTCATCGAAATACTCGCGCCAGTCCGGGGACACCGAATTGCGGTCTCGCAGGTATCTTTCAAGCTGCGACTCCGCGAACTCAAGATTCTGAGCGTTGAGCTGAATTCCGGCTTTGGCATGGACTGTGCCTGACTGTTGACCAGGCTCCAGATCAGAATCCGGTGACTCCAGAAACGAGGGAGCCGATGACGGAAGAGAAGTTGTATTGGACATTTTTCAATGGGCTCTGTTTGAGCAGCTCTGCAAATGAGGATGGATTTGTGCCGCAGAAGTATAGCAAGTGCGTTACAGATCTCTTCTGCGGATTTTTAGATCCTGGGCGACAGGCAGTTGCTGCATGATAGACAGACTGCCATGATTGGGAAGCTGTTGAACGTGTGCTCGCTGGGATTTCCAAATCGAACACAATTCTCGGAACAAGTGAACCTCCTCCCCGTTTCCAATTCACGCGCTGAGACAGACAATCATGGCAACCACAATCCCAATTGGTGTGCTCACCGTATCAGACCGGGCCAGTCGAGGTGAATACGAAGATCTGGGAGGCCCCGCAATTTGCGAATACCTGAAAAAAAGCCTGATTTCCGCATGGAAGGCCGAATATCAAGTCATCTCCGACGATCGTGAGTTGATCGCGACCAGCTTGAGGCAAATGGCTGATGAATTGCACTGCTGCCTCATCATTACCACAGGCGGAACCGGGCCCGCAGTCCGCGATGTGACGCCGGAAGCGACAGAGGATGTCTGCGAAAAAATGATGCCAGGATTTGGCGAATTGATGCGAAAAGTGTCGCTCGAAAAAGTCCCGACCGCGATTCTCAGCCGCCAGACTGCCGGGATTCGAGGCTCCAGCCTGATTATCAACCTGCCGGGCCAGCCGAAAGCCATCCGCGAATGCCTGGACGCCGTCATGCCTGCAGTCCCGTACTGCATCGACCTGATCGGTGGCCCGCGACTTGAGACCGACCCGGAACAAATCGTGGCCTTTCGGCCCAAACAAAAGTAGGATGGACATTCCTGTCCGTCGTTTTGACGTGCCCGGAATTCATTTTCCAACTTGGCACGTTTTCAACCGTAGGATGGACATTCCTGTCCGTCGTTTTGACGTGCCCGCAATTGATTTTCCAACTTGATACGTTTTCCACCGTAGGATGGACATTCCTGTCCGTCGTTTTGACCTGCCCGCAATTGATTTTCCAACTTGACACGTTTTCCACGGGGCAGAGGTAGAGGGGGAAAGAATCAACTGTTTTCTGGTTCATCATATGAACTCCAGGTCAGCCCCCATCCGGCCTGTCGGCCACCTTCTCCCCCCTTATCCAGGGGGAGAAGGGACATGGAAAACGTTGACTTTGAAACTACCGCAGTCTGCACCGCCGTGAACGAATTTTTCCTGTGTTTTCGGGCCAAAGGCCCATCCGTTCCAATAGCCTGGGCCATCGGCCCAGGCCACTGTGTCGCCCACGTTCCACAGCCCCAAACGGGGCGACCATTCATTGAGCACGAATCGAATTGTCGGCCCGTTGGGCCTTCGTGAATGACAATACGCCATGTCACCAGAGCCGCTGGCCCTGGCTATTGGAATGAATGGCCCGTTGGGCCAGAAACGCAGACCGTTGCTGCAGTCTCACGACCTTTGCTATAAGACTTGGGACACGGCGGAAAACTAAACGGACTACGGCACCACCGCATCTGTGGGAACTGCGGGTACCGGCGTTTTTTCGTTTTCATGCGACACCTGCTTAATCGGAGCTGCGGTTGATTCGAGAGCCTTTGCCGCTGCCAGCTGCTGTTCCAGTACCGCAGGATGTACGTAGCTGTGCTTGTCCGCCATTGTCAGTGGCTTGACCTCAGCCACTCCGCCCTTCTTCTCAAACGGAGAATGGATCCGATTTCCGGCGAGGTACGTACCGTTGTAAACGCTGCCACGGGTCAGCGGCCCCACGCCGAGAAACCATGAATCCCGCGCGTCGCTGCGAGCGATGGCACTTCCCGATTGCCACACCGGCACGCTTGTCTCCCGGTGATAAGCAAACACGACGACCTTGGAAATCCCTTTCACACCATTGCGCTTGCCGACCGAAATCTCCGGAATTGCCGGCACTGCGGGAGCTGCGCCGAGCGCCGATGCGGCCGAGCCCAGACCATTGCTCGACGGAATCCCATACGTGACTTCCATCGTATCCGTCCCCAGCGCACCAACACGCGCCTCAAGAATGTAGTCCGCTTCAGTTCGAGTCGGCTGGATGAGGCACCCGGTGGTCGTCATCTTCTGCCGCAAGGCACTGATGATGTAGTCTGAATTGATGAAGACGTTGTTGCCCTTGAATGTCTTCATGTATTCCGTGTCGAGATAAACTCGACGACCGGCCAAGGGGGAAAGATCCAGCTGATCAATCGCCCGATCGACGGAATCCGACAGCAACAACTGCTCTGTCCCGTTCCGCTGAACTGCCGTACCGCATCCGCTCGCCAGCAGCAGACAGCACATCGCGCAGAAAAATTGTCGAAGCAACAATGGCGGCACGAACTTTGAATCCCGTAGGCGCAGAGTCTAATGGCTGGAAAGATTCCGGAGTCTAGTTGTTCGACCCCGGTCACCTTCACGCCACTTCACAGAAAAGAACGCCCGGTCCACAACTGAGGAAGACGCGATACTCCGAATCCGGCGGATTCTGCGCCTGATTAACACCTCGCCCCACACGCCTGTCCTTGTTCCGAGGCTCCTGCCTCGGAACACACTGCTCCCGAGGCTCCTGCCTCGCGAGATTGTCGCTGGAGGCAGGAGCCCAATGGCAGTCACTTTGGACAACATGCCTTTCGATCGGGAGGGCGAAGCTCCTGCTGAGCCGCGAGAAGCATTGGATACGTTTGGCATACGGCTCGGCAGGAGCCTCGCCCTCCCTCAAATCGAGTGCCATTGGGCAGGAGCCTCCAGTGCAGTGCGTTCCAGGGCTGGAGCCCTGGAACAAGAATTGACACCTCATTCCAGGCAGAGCGGTGCACAACACATCGCCCAACCGCCACAGACCTCACAGCCACCCCAATCGTCCAGCATGAATTTTCGGCTTCGCCTCCCGTTTTCGCCGCGTATCCCTCGTATCCTTTGCCCCCGTTCGCCGCTGTCCCCACCCTACTGTACACGCCCCTACATTCGGACGGGCAATCGCTGCCGAACCGAAGCCTGCTGACAGCAACATGTTACAGCGACGGCTCGTGTGGGCCAGAACACAGAAACGAAAAAACATTGTCGTAACATGTTATGCAAAAGCCACTTACGCTGTTCATCTGGATTCGCATTCGATGCCCGCTAGGATCGGACGTACTCGCTGGAAGCAGTGAGTCGTTGACGTTGCCCAGAGGAGTTCGGCGGGCAACGAAATATTCCCTCGAACGGATGCCCGTCCCCTCGGTCTCCGACATGTTGTCGATGATCGAAAAAAGTAGTGAGCATCAATATCCGTCGTCACAAGCGATATGAAAAAAGATGTTCACTGAAACACGGGTGCTGCTATGTCACGTCAGAATTCAACTCGCAGAAGTACAACACGTTCGAATCTTACCGCTGCCCGGCACGGTCGAACAACAACCGATCGTTCCGGTGCGCGACCAGCGTCCGCTCACCAGCATCGAGGTGACGGCACGCCCCGCGGCCGCGCATTTGACGCTCCGGAAGTTTGGCACGATCCCGCGACCGACGAACAACCCGAGCGCGCTCTGAAGATTGCAATTCAGCCCGCCGGGAGAGGCTATCTGCATCCGGTTTCGGCCGACGAGGTCCATGAACGTGTGTTGCAATTGCCGAAGGAGTTTCAGGAGAATCTGCATGTCGTCCAGTTCAGCCGCATGACGCGCAAGCGCCGGTTGTTCCCCTGCTACGGCCTGCAATGGGGCACTGCCGTCTATCTGTATCCGATCGAAGAATCACTGGAAGAACTTTACGTCCGGGCTCCCCGGCCCGCTCAGCGAATCGAAACGGAAATGTACGGCGGCCGCTGGGTCCAGGACGGAAATTTATGGCGACTCATCTGGACTCAACGCACGATTCGCGACTTCTATCTGAACAACGTCCTGATCCACGAAATCGGCCACATTAACGACGACCGCAACACCAGCTTCCGCAAACGCGAACGCTTCGCCGACTGGTTCGCCATCGAACACGGCTACCGCGCATCAAGGCGCTAAACATCGGGCGGAAAATCACTGTCTGCTCTTAATCAGCCGCTGGGCGCTAGCCCCCGGTTTACTCAATGAACCGGACGCTAACGCGTTGCGGCTGATAAGTCAGCGATGGCCCGCTCGATGCTATACTTCACGCGGTCAGAAATGATGCCGTCGATTGCCTGGCGATTGTCCCCTCTCCCCCGCAATCGATTTTCCAGCTTTACACGTTTTCCACGGGGGGAGAGGGCCAGGGTGAGGGGGGAAGGAAAATCATCCTGTTCTTGGCGCATCACGTTCAATCCAGATCAACCCCCCTCAACCGGCCTGCGGCCACCTTCTCCCCCCGATCTCGGGGGAGAAGGGACATGCCAGACGCTACTCTTAAATGTACCTCATTCTGGACCGCGCAACCTCTCCTTTACAAACGCCAGATCTCTTTCCGCCACGGCTGGTTCAATCGCATCGCGCTGGTAATCGATCTCCCGCGAATATGGCCCGGCGTCATACGTGCGATTGAACACAGCCTGAAGGTCCAGCGGCACATCTCCGTCGCCGGGCAATAATGGGACAACAACGCTCGGAAGAGAATGCGTGAGACGAATCGGGTAGACATAGAAATCTTCAAACTCGTCAAACCGATGCACGCACACATGGTAATCGTATCCAGTCACTTTTCGTTCCAGTCGATCCTGAGGCACCGCAGTGGTGTGCAGACCCGAACGCAGCAAATCGATTTCCAGCAGGTGCGTCCTGGACTGGAGCAGTTCCTGCTGTTTTCGCAGATAGAGACTTCTCCCCTGCTCACCAGCCGTCTTGTTCGACGGACTTAACACTTCAATGACGGTCACAACGCGACGTTCAGAACCTCGCCCTTCGCAAATTTCGATAAACGTTTCGATGCGCTCGTCATGCGGCACATGAATCACAATCGGCTGTGTGACGGAGGACTGAGCAACGGCAACCATGCTCTGGCTTCGATCGTGCGATGAATCACCTCGCATGACTGAAACATCCGGCCCGATAAATCGTTCCGAAATTTCAACCCACGCCCGACGCCCCAACGCCGCATAGTAGGGCTGCGGCAATTGCGGCTGCAGAGCCTCGCGCATCGCGGCAACGAAGCCATCATGGAAATCAGGAAAGATGGCGGGGGTTTCCAGAAACGGATCCATCCCGGGAAATGGAGAAGGCATATCAGAAATCCTTAAAGAATCGATGATGCCAGTATGAGGCGTCAGCAGTTCCAAGTCCAGAGCATCAACTAAAGTCGCCAGGCATGACAGTCGTCGCACTCACGACAACCGTAAAAACCAGAAGCCCGGCTCTTTTGCAAGAGCCGGGCTTCGCGAGTTTGTAATTCTGAGCAGTACTGCTGGTCAGAATTCAGATTCTAACCGGCTATTCCACCGGACACGCACGATCTGCCATGACGAATGGAGATCCCGCCGCCCCTGGCGTATCCGCCTGTAGTCCCATTTCTCCACATGTCGATGACAGCCGAGACTGTTTCAAAACGCACCCACTCGCTACTCGCTACTCGCTACTAAAAATGCCCATTCTCGCCAAAGAACCCGACATGTTCCCCGAATCTCTGCTGGACCAGCCAGTCGGGGACAAGGACGATGCGTGGTTTGCCATGTACACGCTGGCACGGCAGGAAAAGGAGCTCATGCGAAAACTGCGACCGCTCAACATCGCGCATTACGGCCCGATGATCGCCCAGCGCAAGCGGTCACCGGCCGGACGCATTCGCACCAGTTACGTGCCGCTCTTCACGGGATATGTGTTTGTACGCTGCGATGAAGTTGGCCGATACGACGCCGTTTCCACAGGCTGCATTTCCCGCTGCCTGACGGTCATTGAGTCCGAAGAACTGATCGAAGACCTCCGCCGCATCCGCCAGTTGGTCACCGTCGGCTCGGACGTCCGCCCCGAACCAAAACCCCTCGTGGGCCGCGCCGCCATTGTCAAAACCGGCCCCATGAAAGGCCTCCGAGGCACCATCACCAAAGCCCTCAACCAACACCGCCTCACCATCCTGGTCACCTTCATGCAACAAGGTGCTTCAGTCATCGTCGATGAAGCGGATGTCGAGTTGTTGTAGTTAACCATTCACAACGCACCAAGAACCAAACTACGTTTGCGGTTCCCTGAACAACTGCTGGATCGGCAATCGAAATCCGGGGAGAACTTTTCCGCCTGGCAGTTCATCGAGGTCCGATAACGTGTGAGCCAACTCTGGCCCTTCAAAGACCACGACGGTGTGACTCGTGGGGTAGACGTACCACACAAGCTCAACGCCACAGCGGAAATAGTCTTTCAGTTTCTGCTCCATTTCCTTTCGGGTATTGGATTGGCTCACGACTTCGATCGCCAGATTCGGAACAAGATCGGCCAGAGGTGTCAGGGGGACTTTGCCGTCAGGAAGTCGCTCAAATGAATAGTACGCCACATCCGGAATTCGTATGAGTCCTTTGGACAGTCGAATCGCACCATCGGCACCCGCCACGATCCCCAGCTTTTGCTCCTCAACATGATTACCAACGAGCCGCAGAAGCAGTCCAGCCAGCCAGGATTCGTAGAAGCCCATGGCTTTCTCCACCAACACGCCGTTCACCAGCTCAAACAGGCGGTTTTCTTCGACTTCAAACCGAACGACATCAGATTCGATACCAGTCCCTGGAGCAGGATCCATGCAAATACGATGCAACGGGATCGGCCCAAGCAGTTCGGCCAGATCTACGACTGTCCAATCCGGGGATTTGATAAGGGATGAACTCACGTCGGAATCCTCACTTGGGAAACTCATGTGGAATGAGGGGGGGTCCTGCACCAATAGTGCGCAACATCCTGCGGCCATTTGGCGATGGGTGCCTGACCCCTTTTCCTTGCCCAAACTGTACTCATCATCTGATCAAAAACCAATCGTGGTTTTTGGAAGCGTTGCACTTCTTGTATTTATTTCGTGTGGTTCGCGTAATTCGTGATTAAAAACCAAATCGCAGCATCCAACACGGAGGGCACGAAGTACGCGGAAGAAACCACAATCGCTTGTCCCGGAGTTGCGAAGTCCATTCCGGCAGAAAGGTCCTACCTGACCCGTTTCCTGAACTGCTCCGGGAAATCCGGGCGATGGCGATTGATCAACAAACTTCCAATCACGATCACGTCCATATCGGTGCGAAGGAAACAGCTGATCGCTTCCGCAGGAGTCCGAACGATTGGCTCGT
>JBBQSE010000087.1:0-21254 GCA_038214195.1 Planctomycetales bacterium | reverse complement strand
GGTCTGCATCACCGCGATCACCGCCCTGGGCACCAACGCCAACAAGACCTTCGACTCGGTCGGCCAAACCATCGGCAGCACGTCGAGCTGATAAAATATCCTGTTTTCCGTTTAGCGTTCGCCTGCCTCGGCGATTGCCAGCACCAGCGAACGCTAAACGTAATGCCGGCAGGACCTGGACGAGCTGATCATCAACAAACGAGCAGGTCACAAAACATAAAACCCCACGGCTTGCAATCGCGCCGCGCAGACTCGGTCAACCTGCCGCGCAGATTTAGTCAAATTGTGGATCCCGGCCAGACTTGGTGGATTGAAATCAAGCCGCGGCGTCCTTTTGGTACAAGTACCGTTGGAAGCCCGAAAAGACTCTGCCGATTTCTTCTGGCTTACCCAGATCGGCAAAAGCATCCGCAATGGCGTTGTTGTATTTGAGCTTGAGCAGAGGGGAGAGCTTTTCTTTGGCGAGTTCCCGAACGCCCACCTTCACATACTGCGAGAGCACGAAGTCAAGGAAGGTTTGTTGCTTCGCATTGAAGCGGGTGCTAATCGCGTCCTTGGCCCTGACCGCCCTTTGCTCGCGAGTGACCGTGGGAAGCGCATAGGCGACATACGCCAGCACGTCGAAGAGATCGCTTTTCTCGGCGTCAATGATCTTCTGCATCTCGGCGAGTTGGTCGCTGCCAAAGCCCTTATCGGCAAGTCCTTGCAATAGCTTGGCGCGGGTGTCGGGGTCGCTCCAGAGGGCGCGCAGTTCGGCCTCATTTTTGAAGAACTCCGGCAACTTGCCGAAGAGCATTTCCATGAATTGCTGGGCGGACATGGGCGTGCCGTCGGGGTGCCAAAAAGTCGTCACCATCATGTGTTGGATGGCGCGCGCCTTGCCGTCGGCGAGTTTGACTTTGATCTTTGCCGGCCGCGGCGGGGGCACACCGCCTCCACCTCCCTTCTTGACTTCGGCTTCCTCCACGCCGCCTCCCCCTGGTCCGCCCTCGTCGCCCCCCTCGGTCGTGCTGTCTTCCGGCTCACCGTCCCATTCCGGATCGCTGAAGTGCATGTAGGCTTTGACGAAGTCGTAGATCGTGAAATAGTCCTTGCCGTCGAAGAGTCGCGTGCCTCGGCCGATGATCTGTTTGAATTCAATCATGGAGTTGATGGGACGCATCAGCACAATGTTCCGCACGTTGCGAGCATCCACGCCGGTGGACAGCTTCTGTGAAGTCGTCAGGATCGTGGGGATTGTCTTTTCATTGTCCTGAAACTCCCGCAGGAACTGATCGCCAATGGCCCCTTCGTCGGCAGTCACGCGCACACAGTAGTTTGGATCTTTGCTGGTCTTGAACTGGTTGATCAGATCCCGCACGGCAAGGGCGTGTTCCTGATTGGCGCAGAAGACCAGCGTATTTTCCTTCTGGTTGATCTGCTCCATGAAGATCTGGACGCGCTTTCGTTCCCGCTCCGTGATCTCGATGAGCTTGTTGAAATCTTTTTCTTCGTAGCGTTTCCCGGCTTCGACTTCGCCGACCATCACGGAATCGTCCGGCGTGTAAACGTACTCGTCCAGAGTCGTCTGGATCTGCTTCACCCGGAACGGCGTCAGGTAGCCGTCGTTGATGCCTTCCTTCAACGAATAGGTGAACACGGGCTCGCCGAAATACTTGTACGTGTCCACGTTGTCTTTGCGCTTCGGCGTGGCAGTCAGGCCCAACTGCACGGCAGGCGAAAAGTATTCCAGGATCGCTCGCCACGAACTTTCGTCTTTGGCCCCGCCGCGATGGCATTCGTCAATCACGATGAAGTCGAAGAAGTCCGGCGGATAGTCACCGAACCAGGGCGACGGCTCGCCGTCCTTTGTCGGCCCGCACATGAAGGTCTGGAAAATCGTGAAGAACACGCTGCCGTTCTTGGGGACTCGGCCCTTCTTCTTGATCTCATCGGGGGCAATGCGCACCACTGCATCGTCCGGAAATGCCGAGAACACATTGAACGCCTGATTGGCCAGATTGTTGCGGTCGGCCAGAAACAGGATGCGAGGCCGTCGAGTTGGTTCCTTGCCTGCTCTCCAGTCGGCCAGGTTCCAGCGACTCTGAAACAGCTTCCACGCCAGTTGAAAGGCAATGAAGGTTTTGCCTGTCCCGGTGGCCAGCGTCAGCAGGACACGATCTTTGCCAGCAGCGATGGCTTCCAGAACGCGGTCGATCGCTATGTCTTGATAGTAGCGCCCTTGAAAGTATCCACCGCGATCTTCAAACGGCACTGCTGCGAATCGATCACGCCAGGCGTTCTGTTCGGCAAAGGTCCGGTTCCAGAGTTCTTCCGGAGTCGGAAAGATCGGCAGGACGCCTTCCGTCCCGTCCTGCATGTCGATGCCGTAAATCCCCTGGCCGTTCGTGGCATACGTGAACCGGATTTTCAGTTTGTCCGCGTAATCCTTTGCCTGCCCCACGCCTTCGGTTAGACTCAAGTCCCATGCTTTGGCTTCTACGACGCCCAGCTTCGTGTTGCGATACTCCAGCACGTAATCAGCCGACAAAGCCTTACCACGTCGCCCCAGCGTGATTGGATACTCGCGGCGAATGCGACTGCCTGCAACAACGCCCCAGCCTGCTACGGCGAGGGCCGGGTCGATGTGGTCGGCTCTGGTTTCGGCTTCGTTCATTGGCAAAGCCTTAGACTGCGGCGTCCAAACGGTTCTTGCCGGTTGTTACGATCTCCTGAACCAGTTTGTCCATTTCATCGGTCCCGTAGAGCTTGACGTGATGACTCTCAAGGACTCGGTTCACAATCGGCCTGTTTTCATCAGATTTACTTCGGAAGCTACCGACCACAATCAATTTCAGCTTGCCAAACTGCTCGTGCTCGGTCTCGTAGATTGAATCGCCCTCAACTGCGTAGCGGTAAGCAGTTTGCAGCGGGTTCTCTGATTGAAAGCGGACCGGCGTTATGAGGTTGAATCGGCCATTCTGAAATGCATATGGAATGTTTAGTTGGCGACCATCAATGGGAACCGTGATCGGCACGGACTTGTGCAGTTTCGATGCAAGTAGCGGTTGCTCAAGCGTGTCGGCAAGTCGATCTTTGACGCGGGCTTCACGTTGAACACTTTCTCCGACCAGTTCGGAAAACAGTTCGTCGAGTTGTTTAGCTGGTTCCGTTACGCGGATCGATCTCGGCGTGGAAATACGAATCTCGTTGGCGCGTCGATCGACAAAATCAAGCAACTGTTCGTGATCGACAATGTTCTTATGTTCCTTGTGAATCCGTTCCTGAAGTCCCTTCTTGAAGGAATCGATCAGTTTGAGGTGAAACCCCTGTGAGCCAAAAAACGTTTTGATCCGCTCATTGTCCGACGCGATTCGCACGTCCAGAAAATCAAGCGAAGGGCAAAAGAGCAATACCCCGATGTTCGCCGATTCGAGGCGATTGGGATCTGGACAGAATTGAATAATGCTGAACCAACCTTTGTTCGCACTCATTTTTTAGTCCTCCGGTCCATCCTTGAATCTGAGTTCCTTTTGTAGCCAAAGTTTTTCATAAATCGTATCGGCGACAAACGCTGCTCGTTGAAGAACCAATTGGATCAACGCCGCGCTTGCCTTGCCAGTCACTTGCCATTCGGCAGGAATGGCGTCGAGGATTTGTTTAACGGTTTCTTTGTCAATTCTACGCAACCGCTCTATGGCTTGGGAAACGGCATCCTTGTCCAGAAGTTTTTTGAACTCTGGGAAGAGTCCGTAAACCGCATTATCCCTACAGTTATCGATGTGTGCGACCCGTTCAGTCAATTCTCCGCCGGACATCCCGAAGCAATGTGTATGGTCGATCGCCAACAATTCGAGTTGACTGGATTCCGCAGAAAGGAACACATTGTCGCGATTCTGGCGGTTTACGGAATGCCGATCCCGATTGAGAATCCACGTGTCGAACACCACCAGCCGCGAAATATCTTCCTGGTTCTGCAATTTTGCCAATTGCCGAGATTCTCCGGACCAACTGCCGCCCCTCAGTGCTCGCGTCACCAATGCTGGCCCCAGCTTCGCCAGATTACCGTTGAGGAACCGAATTTCCACGAATTCATCGACTTCGACAATGGCCTGGTCAAGTGTCGAAAGCCCAAACCATTTGGCAAGTTGAGTCCCGACCCAGTCACAAGCCAGTGCATGGTCTCCTTCGGGGTTGCCCATTGCTTTGAGGTATCCACGCCCTGCGTCGGTCTCGACGATTACGACTTGAGTACTCGACTTGCGAGCTTCCACAAATTGCGTAATGCACGTCGGCTGCCATTTCATGGCGATATTCCGTCCATTGTTCCGTTCATAAAGATCGCCTCACAGTTCCCCGCTGAACGCTTGGTGCAGCAGTGACTTTTTCAGATCGTCGAGCGCGGCGAGTTTTCGCTGGTAGATGGATTCGAGAAGTTGGGTTTCTTCGGAAAGGGCGTCCAGACTTGTAACGATGCCTTGTTGCTCTCTCAGATTCTGTGGCACAGTGACCGTTAATGCAGTCCATTTCGCCTTGTTGATAATCGGCAGCGTCATTTGAGACGAACTATCGATGACACGCCGCTGAAAATCCTCGGTAAGCATCTGGTAAAAGATGAACTTGCACGAAACGCCATTCGTGGGGGTCAATGCGTTAATCTGCTGATTCGTGGTGACATCGCGGTCGCAGAATCCGCACTTTCCAATGGTGGCACCGATGCAAACCATAAGCACCGAATTTGATGCGACGCGACGCGCTGACTTTAGCCCGGCCTCGCTGAGTGCGTCATTTTCATAATCCAAAGTGCCATCTTTGCTGAAGTCTGCTGGCTTCACAAACGGGATGAAGGAGCCAAAGTTTCCCTTGTCGGATGTCTTGGGTGTCGATCCCGTCTGTGTGGTGCCAATTTCGTCCAGTCGCTTCTCTGCCCAGCCATCGCCGCGTTGGGTGAAGACGGACTGGAGGTGGCTTTCGAAGAGGGCGCGGGCGTTTTGGAGGTTCTTTTCGGCGTTGGCTTTGGCGGTGGCGATGCCCTCAAACGCTTCGTCGAGGATGCCGACGATCCGCCGCTGCTCGGGGAGTGGGGGAAGCGGGATTGGCAAATCAAGCACATGTTCGCGTGAGATTCCAGGAATCGCAGCACCTTGGGACAACGACTGAAAATGGTCGAATGTCGAACTGAGAAACAAATGCAAGAATTTTGGATCAGCCCCGGTGATTCGGACTGCCATTAGTTGCCGGCTGATTGCAACTTCTCCGATATCCAAGAGATTGATTTTGCCAACACCAGAACCTTTTACAGTGATCAGGATGTCGCCCTGTTTCGCGGTTATGATCGGATGTTCAGTCCACTTGGTCACAATTGGGTGCAACGGGCCAAAATCGGACGGTCCCGTGAGGTAGCCAATACCGCGAGATTGGAAGTTGTAGTCCTTGGCATCAATGTGCCGTCCGGAAATCAGTTTGCAAACGTTTCCAAGTGTTGATGCTTGCCATTCCGCTTTCATAGCAGCCCCCGGATGGTCAGCGGCGACTGGCGGTTGTTTGTTGGCGATTGGGTGTCGGTCATGGGAATTATGGGATTGATGTGAAGCATGGGATCAATTCAAGCAGACTGTAATTGACATTGTGATTTCATAAATCCCATGCTTCTCATAATTCCCATTGGTGTTGTAAAGCCACGGGATTGATGTGAAGCATGGGAATCATGCAGCCACTATTCAATCTTTTGGTTTCTGGTTGCGGTAGTTCAACCGAGCCTTCGTCATGCGTTCACGCAGGCCGCCTTGTTCGACGAATTCTTTTTCCAGAGTCTTCAACTGCTGATCCAGCAAATAATTCGTCTGATGAATCAGGCAAATCGCGATATTGGCAATCACCTCAGCGGGACGGGTTTCGATGAACTCACGGTAAACTTCAAAGGTCTGCGGCGACGTTCTGCCAAGATCGCGAACGTAGAGCGCCTCTTTGGAGTCTTTCGGCCACAGCGTTAAGTCGCGGACTCGCAGATAATCGCGGTAGTCGGCCAACAGTTCTTCCAGGCTGGCACGTCCCACGTTGGTCAGTTTGATTTCCATTTCCTTCGAAGTTGTCGCTGCTTTGCTGCCTTCCAGAATATTTTGCTTGCAAGATCGTGCCGACTGAATCATTTGATCAATCGTGCGATCGCCTCTGGAGAGGAATTTATGGGCAAAGCGAAACGTGATGTCGTAAACGACTTCGGCTTTTTGAAATGAAAGCAATGTTTGGTAGTCGCCGCGTGGCTTAAGCAGACGGTTGGCATCGGGATCGACTGGTTGATGGGATTTATGGGAATCATGGGAAGTATGATTTTCATTATTCCCATGCTTCCCATCATTCCCCTGCGATTCGTTGCGATTCGTCATAGCAGTTTCCTGATTGTCGCCAAGACATCTGCACTTTCAGCGTCCAGCGCCGCGATCTCGTCCATGATGTCTTCCGGGCTGCGGTGGATGATTTCCTCGCCGCCGTCGGGGTTCTTCACGGACAAATCAAAAGTGGTCTGGTCGATCGTCGCTGCGTCCACGCTCCAGCTTTTGGGCGAGTCGGCAAAGTTGGCCTGAAGTTTGATGAACTCGGCAAGGTCGTCCGTCGTTCAGTGGGTTGGTCTTGCCGAGGTTTCTGCCGGGGTCGAGTTGGTAGTACCACGTCTTCCGGGTCGGCGAGCCTTTCTCAAAGAACAGGACCACGGTCTTCACTCCGGCCCCCTGAAACGTGCCGCCGGGGCAGTCCAGAATGGTGTGCAGGTTGCAGCTTTCCAGCAGTAGTTTGCGGAGACTCACCGAAGCGTTGTCGGTGTTGGACAGGAACGTGTTCTTGATGATCACGCCCGCTCGCCCGCCTGCTTTCAGAATCTTGATGAATCGTTGCAGGAACAGAAACGCGGTTTCTCCCGTGCGAATCGGGAAGTTCTGCTGAACCTCTTTGCGTTCCTTCCCGCCGAACGGGGGATTGACCACGACCACATCGACTCGGTCTTTGTCCTGAATGTCGGCGAGGTTTTCGGCGAGCGTGTTGGTGTGGATGATGTTCGGGGCTTCAATGCCGTGCAGGATCATGTTCATGATCCCGATGACATAGGCCAGCGACTTCTTTTCTCTGCCGTAAAACGTCTTCGTCTGTAGGATCTTGTCCTGGGCGGTGGTGCGCTTCGGGTTCTGCTCTTTCATGTAGTCGAAGGATTCACAGAGGAAGCCGCAGGAACCGCAGGCATCATCGCTGATCTTTTCACCGATCTGCGGTTTGACGACTCGCACGATCGCTCGGACCAGCGGTCGGTGGCTGTAGTATTCGCCGCCGTTCCGCCCGGCGTTGCCCATGTTTTTGATCTTGGCTTCGTACAGGTGCGAGAGTTCATGCTTTTCCGTCTGGGAGCGGAATCGCAGTTCGTCGATGTGGTCGAGGATCTCGCGGAGGTTGTAGCCGCTGGTGATCTTGTTTCTGATCTCGCCGATCTTGTATTCGATGGTGTTCGGCCCGCTGGCTTTCTGCTTGAAGCCTTGCAGGTAGGGGAACAGCTTTTTGTCTACAAAATCCCGCAGGTCGTCGCCGGTGATGCACTTGTTGTGGTCAATCTTGCCGTCTTTGCCTTTGGGGGCGGCCCAATTTTCCCAGCGGTAGGGCTTGTCGAGGATCCAGGTGTATTTCTTGCCTTCCAGTTCGGCTTCCGTGGCTTTGTCCTGTTCCAGACCGTCGAGGTATTTCAGGAAGAGCAGCCAGGAACTCTGTTCGGTGTAGTCGAGTTCCGATGTGCAGCCTGCTTCTTTCCAGAGGATGTCATCGACGTTTTTGAAGGCTTGTTCGAACATGGGGGGCGGTTGGGTTTCTGGGTGGCGGTGCGTGGATGTTTGGCTGGGTTGTTGTCGCTTTGTGGAGTCGATGAATCTTGAGGGTATGGTTCTTGCCCGCCTTGTGCAATCAATAGCGGTTCAGCGCGGTAACACAGCCGAAATTCGCGGTGAACCCCCAATGATAGTCTGCCCATTGCTGCAGCGAACATTGACGATTGCCGATTTCGTCATCGGCTGAATCCGACGCTTGGCTGAATCCTGCCCAAATCGCGTTGAAGAATCGGTGGAACGGTGGTTGGGTTACTTATTTCAAGCCTACCATCGCGGCGAATGATTCCATCGAATCCATCAGCAACGCGAGACAGACCCGCATCATTCCCGAACGAGGCGAAAGAGCGCAACCAACGGCAGCGGCATTCAACCAAGTTCCAGCTGAATGGTTTGTGGTAGTTGAGGTGGTAGTTGATGATTTCAGGGTTCCCGATGACTCGGAAACCCCTGAAAATCAATGGGGCCGCAGGGACTTGAACCCTGAACCAACGGATTATGAGTCCGCTGCTCTAACCGATTGAGCTACGGCCCCTTATTGACGGACTGATTGTGGATTATGGGATGGAGGTGCGTAACGGCAGCGGCCGTCGCAATATTCTATCGTGCAAGAAAAGAAACAGAAGCGACTTGCGCCAGTGAGATTGTCCGCGTCAGAATTTCCGTGTCCTGTTTTGAGGCGAGGAACGACTCGAACGGCAATCCTTTTCGACGCGTCGTCCGATAGCGCAGGCTAGTTCTGACGGGGTTTTGTGGTGTACTTTTTTTCCGCCGACTCGCGACAACTTGTGTGCCATTTAAGATCTTATTCGAGAGTTTGCAGAAACTCGCTCATCTCACCGGCGGCATGGTCGTTGCCTTGCCTCTGCGCTTCAGCGATGCCGGTTCGGTACGTGGCTTTGGCTTCCTCAATACGCTGCAGTCGAACATGCAACTGCCCGGCCATGAGGAAGGCTGGAACGTACGGCGGCGTATCGTTCATCAGACTTTGAAAGAGATCGAGGCTGCGGTCGTGGTCGGATTCCTTGTCGAGTTCCATCGCCAGCATGTAACGCAGCATCTGGTCGTTTGGCGATGCATCGAGCATCGTTTCGAGTTTCTGTCTCCGTGAGACTATTGTCATGAATCAATCCAGGTAAATGAACTCGTTCAAATTCAACGCCACAAGGCAGAAATATTTCTTGGCCTGATCCAGCGTCATGCCGTTATCGCTTTGCAGAGTGCTGATCAGGTTCAGGCCCCGAGCAACCTCGTCCTCCGTCGGCGGTCGCTGGGTGACTCGCTGCAGAGCCATGCGGACTTGAGTGTCAAGACTGTCTGGATGGGCTTCGTTCAACATCTCTGCGAATATCGAGGCTTCATTAAGAATAAAGTCGCTGTTGAGCAGCCCAAGTGCCTGAGTCGGCTGCGTGGTGGCGAATCGCACGGGACATGTCTGATCGGTGTCGGCCATGTCGAAACTTTCGAGCATGGGATCCAGCAGCGAACGTTTCACATGAATGTAGACGCTGCGACGGGCCTGATCTTCCGGCGATGAAGTTCCCCAGCCGGAACCGGGCTGTGACTGGCCGGCTTTTACTTCTGCCGGGATATCTGTGTAGATCGACGGCCCGTACATCCGGTCTTCGTTGAGCGTGCCGTTCGTCCACAAAATCGAGTCGCGGATTTCCTCAGCCGACAGCCGCCGCATGTCGCAACGCCAGAAATGGTCGTTGGTTGCATCCTTTGCCAAAGCGTCGTCGCGTCCAGTGGAACTCATTTGATACGCCGCCGAATTCATAATCAGCCGATGCATGGATTTGATCGACCAGCCCTGCTCAACAAATATTGCCGCCAACCAGTCCAGTAATTCCGGATGCGTCGGCTTGCTGCCCTGAAAGCCAAAGTCGCTCGATGTGCGAACAATCCCACGTCCAAAGTGATATTGCCAGAGGCGGTTTACCATTACGCGAGACGTCAGCGGATTGCCGGGGCTCGCCATCCATCGTGCCAGCGCGAGTCGCCGACCACTGGAGGAAGCGCCCTCGGCCAGTGGCGGAATCTCTGGTTTGGGCGGTGACAGCACTGATGGAAACGCCGGAAAGACTTCGTTGCCGGGAGACTGCGGATTTCCGCGCATCAGCAGAAAAGTAGGCTTCACTCCAGCCGCGTCCTCTTTGACGCAAAGTGCCTGAGCCATCCCGGATGGACGACTTTCTCGCAGTTTGTTGCGACGATCCGTGAGACCCCGATAGCGATTGACTTCTTTTTCGGTCAGAAGACTGCCTTTGCGTCTTTCAATCAGAAGCACTCGGTTTTCTTCGTAAGCAAATTCATCGTTATCCACGCCAGAAAAATCCTGCTTCGCCTTCTCTTCGATTTTTTTCAGATCGCGTTCAATGTTTTGAAGTTCACGTTCGTACTGCGCCACCGCAGCTTCATGCAACGCGCTGTGTTCTGGCTGCTGGATTTCCGTCACGGACGAGTCCAATACCGATTCATGGGACCTCTGGCCGTAGCGTTTGACTCCCCGGAAAATCGCTACCATGCTGTAGTAATCCGTCTGAGGAATCGGATCAATCTTGTGATCGTGGCAGCGAGCACAATTGATGGACAGGCCAAGCAATGACTGTCCGGTTGTCGTCACGATGTCATCCAGATCATCGTAGTAGGCAAGTTCCGGATCGGCGGGCTCATCGTCCCACCGGCCGAGCCGATAGTATCCCGTTGCAATAATGGAATCGGGCGTCCTGTTAGGCATCTCATCGCCGGCAAGTTGTTCGGTGATGAACTGGTCGTACGGTTTGTCGCTGTTAAATGACTGAATCACGTAATCGCGATAGCGCCAGACAAAGGGCTTGGCTCCGTCGCGTTCGTAGCTGTTCGTTTCTGCGTAGCGAACGAGATCCAGCCAGTGCCGTCCCCATTGTTCGCCGTAATGAGGCGAATCCAGCAACTGGTCGATCAGTGCCGACCAGGCAGCGGGTGATGGATCAGCGGCAAACGCTTCAACAACTTCCGGAGCGGGCGGCAGGCCGGTGAGGTCGTAGCAGGCTCGCCGAACAAGCTCCCGTGGTCCAGCCTGAGGATTGGGAGTCAAGCCATGATCCTGCAACTGCTTCAGGATGAATCTGTCAATGTTATTCCGCACCCAGTCCCCCGCGACGTCTGGCACCGGTGGCTTTACAACGGTCTTGAAAGACCAAAACTGCTTGGTCTCGTCATTGACGCGAGGAGGTTCGCGGGGAGCCTCAAAGTGCAGGACTTTCAGATCCGTCGACCATGCAAGACCATTCTTTACCCAGTTTGCGAGTGATTCGATCTGCTTCGGCGACATCTGCCCGGTGGGCGGCATCTCGTAGCCATCATAGTTGATCGCCTGAATTATCAGGCTTTCCGCAGGGTTGGCGAGATCCACAGCAGGGCCGGATTCTCCTCCCTTGAGGATGGCGTCACGGCGCGTCAGATCAAGTCCACCCTTTGGTTCGGCGCCGGAATGGCACTTCAGGCAGTTCGCTTCAAGGATCCCAACGACTTCGGCTTCAAACGCCGCGACATTTTCTGCCGGAAACTCAGCAATTTCGTCCGCGCCTGCTGGAATGGCGAAAAGAAAAAGCATGAAAATGGAAAGGCGTCGCAGGGACATATCAACATCTCAATGTGGTGGAATGGCAGTCCAGAGTCCATTTGTAGGCTACCCAGCCCGGCATTCAGTGTCAACGAGCTGTCTTTCTGTACCGATCTCCGGAGGTTTGCGACATTGGCATCCGCCATTCTTGAACACCAGGGAATTGCTGATAACCTGCTCCAAATTTTGCGCGTTTTTGAAGCCATCCGGCTGGCTGCCACCGCTTTGTTGCTTTCGGACTTCTTCCGAATCGGTCTTAGAAAGTGGTGCGCGCAGGCAGTTGTCTGGCGACGATGACGTGTGAAATCCTGTATGAGACATGATTTTGCTTCAGCAAGGACCACTGAAAAGTGCCACGTCGAGACGACATTAAAAAAATCCTGATCATTGGTTCCGGCCCGATTGTGATCGGCCAGGCCTGTGAATTCGACTACTCGGGAACCCAGGCCTGCAAAGCCCTCCGCGAGGAGGGCTATGAAGTCGTGCTGGTGAATTCCAACCCCGCGACGATCATGACCGATCCCGGTACTGCCGATCGAACTTACATTGAGCCTATCACTTGGCAATACGTCGAGGAAATCATCCGCAAAGAGCGCCCTGACGCGCTGTTGCCGACGCTGGGCGGTCAAACAGGACTCAACACGGCGATGGACCTGGTCCGAAACGGCGTGCTCGAAAAGTATGGCGTCGAAATGATCGGCGCGAGGGAAGAAGTCATCAAGCGTGCTGAAGAGCGTGATACCTTCAAGCAGATCATGATCAAGATCGGCCTTGATGTGCCCCGCAGTTTCACGGTCCACAACATTGATGAGGCGCGGGAAGCCGTAAAAGACATCGGGCTGCCCATTATCATTCGCGCCAGCTTCACACTCGGCGGGACCGGCGGCGGGATTGCTTACAATATCGAAGAATTTGAAGACATGATCCGTCGCGGGATCGCACTGTCGCCGATCAACGAAGTGCTGCTTGAAGAGTCCATTCTCGGCTGGAAAGAGTACGAGATGGAAGTCATGCGCGACAACGCCGACAATGTGGTCATTATCTGTGCGATCGAAAACTTTGATCCAATGGGAGTTCACACGGGCGATTCGATCACGGTTGCTCCGGCCCAGACGCTTTCCGACAAGGAATATCAGCGGATGCGCGACGCCACCATCGCCATCATGCGGGCAATTGGAGTCGAAACGGGCGGTTCCAATGTGCAGTTCGCGATCCAGCCCGATACCGGCCGCATGACGGTCATCGAAATGAATCCGCGCGTGAGCCGATCGTCGGCGCTTGCGTCAAAAGCGACTGGTTTCCCAATTGCCAAGATCGCAGCGAAACTGGCGGTGGGATATCGGTTGGACGAAATCCCGAACGATATCACGCGCGAAACGCTGGCTTGTTTTGAGCCTACGATTGACTATGTCGTGACGAAGATTCCACGCTGGACCTTCGAAAAATTCCCGGAGGCCGATCCCACCCTCACCGTACAAATGAAATCGGTCGGCGAGACAATGGCCATTGGCCGGACGTTCCGCGAATCGCTGCAGAAGGCGCTGCGAGGTCTGGAGATCGGCCATTTTGGGCTCGGCGGCGGCAAAAAGGATTTGTGGGGAACCGATAAGCAGCCGACGAAGGACGAGATCCAAAGCAAGTTGTCTATTCCCAACGCCGATCGCATCTTCTATCTGCGTTATGCATTGAAATTTGGAATGTCCGTTGAAGAGATGCATCGCATCACCGATATCGACCCCTGGTTTCTGCGGAATCTTGAACAACTCGTGAAGCTGGAAGACGAAATTCGCAGCATCAGCCGTCTGGAAGATGCTTCGGCTGATTTGATTCGTCGCGCGAAAAAGGACGGATTCTCGGACGCTCAACTGGCGTATTGGTGGGACTGCTCTCAAATGGAAGTCCGTGACCAGCGAAAAGGGATGGGCATCGTCGCGACGTTTAAGCAGGTCGATACATGCGCTGCGGAATTCGAAGCGTACACGCCCTACTACTACTCGACTTACGAACAGGAAGATGAAACGCCGCCAAGAAATCCGGACAAGAAACGCATCATGATCCTCGGCGGCGGCCCAAACCGCATTGGTCAGGGTATTGAATTCGACTACTGCTGTTGTCAGGCCGCGTTCGCAATGGCCGAACTGGGCATCGAAAGCATCATGGTGAATTCGAATCCGGAAACAGTTTCGACAGACTATGACACATCGGACTATCTGTTCTTCGAACCGCTGACAATCGAAGACGTGCTCAACATTTGTGACCGCATGCAGCCGGACGGCGTGATCGTGCAGTTCGGCGGTCAGACTCCGCTGAATCTGGCTCGGGGACTGGAAGCCGCAGGCGTCAACATCATTGGCACCAGCCCGGACATGATTGACGCGGCGGAAGACCGGGGGCGCTTCCAGGAAATTCTGAACAAGCTTGGTCTGCACCAACCGCCAAACGGCATCGCCACCAACATCGAAGGTGCCCGGGCAGCAGCGGCTCGGATTGGTTACCCGATTTTGGTCAGGCCCAGTTATGTGCTCGGCGGACGAGCGATGGTCATCTGTTACGACCAGCAGAGTCTGGAGTCGTACATGGCCGAAGCGGTCGATGTGTCGCCGGACAAGCCCGTGCTGATCGATAAGTTCCTCGAAGATGCCATCGAAGTCGATGTCGATGCGCTGTCTGACGGTGAAATCACGGTCATTGGCGGCGTGATGGAACATATTGAAGAGGCTGGCGTTCATTCGGGTGACTCAGCGTGCGCATTGCCGCCCTATTCGCTGCCCGCGAGTGTTGTCGATGAAATTCGCGTCGCGACCAGAGCTCTCGCCAGCGCGCTGCAGGTTCGCGGATTGATGAATATCCAGTTCGCGGTCAAGGTCGATGGCGACAACACGAACGCGACTGTTTACGTTCTGGAAGTAAATCCGCGAGCCAGCCGCACTTCGCCGTTCGTGTCAAAGGCGATTGGTCATTCGCTGGCCAAGATCGCAGCAAAGGTGATGGTTGGAGTTTCGCTGACCTCGCAGGGATTTACCGAGGAGATCGTGCCGACGTACACATCGGTCAAGGAAAGCGTGTTCCCGTTTAACCGTTTCATGGGCGTCGATATTGTGCTGGGCCCCGAACTGCGTTCGACCGGCGAAGTGATGGGCATCGATGCGGACTTTGCTCTGGCGTTTGCAAAGGCTCAAATCGCCGCCGGATCTCGGCTGCCGATGACGGGCAAAATATTCATCAGCATGGCGGAAGCTCACAAGCAGCGAATGATCGAGCCAGCTCGTCGGCTCAAGAACCTCGGCTATTCTCTGGTATGTACCAACGGCACGGCTCGAGTGTTCAGCGAAGCCGGAATCGATGTCGAGATTGTCCGCAAAGTTCAGGAAGGCCGTCCAAATCTGCTCGATCTGATGGCAAACGGCGAGATTCATCTGATTTTCAACACGCCAAGCGGCAAAGGTGCCCGGACGGATGAAGGCAAGATCCGGGCAGCATCCGTAACCTACGGCGTACCATGCGTGACCACAATGCCCGGATGCTCGGCAGTCGTGGACGCTCTGGAGGCACTTCGCGATAAACCGCATCCAAGTGTGAAGGCAATTCAGGACTGGGTGAAAGCGGATTGAGAGAGCCGAAGCATGCCTCTGGGGATCGATCCAACGGTTGACTATGTCTTCAAGCGGTTGTTTGGAGATCCGCAGAATTCCGATCTGCTGATTCACCTCCTCACTGCCGTTCTGCAGCCAAAGATCCCGATCCGCGAAGTGAAAATACTGAATCCGTTTCTGGAGAAGGACTTCGACGACGACAAGTTGGCAATTCTTGATATCCGAGCGTGCGATCGAGACCAGCACTGGTTTAATATCGAAATGCAGACGTCGATTTTTGGTGGTCTGAAAGAGCGGCTGGTTTATTACACCAGTTGTTTGTTTTCCGAGCAGCTCGGCGAGGGCCAGGCATACTCGGAATTGTTGCCCTCAATCAGCATCTGCTTTCTATCCAGAAATCTGTTCCTTAACACTTCGACCCCGCATCTGCGATTCCTGCTCACGGACTCAACCCACAATATTGAGCTGACCGATCGGTTTCAGATTCACACCATTGAATTGTCGAAGTACAATCTGTCCGATATGGATCCTGCTGCTGCAGACCCGTTGCAGAAGTGGGCGTACTTTCTTCGGCGTGCGGCTGAACTTGAGGTAGTCGATTTGTCCCGGCTGTTGCCTGAACCGGCGTTTATGAAAGCGACAGGAGTGCTCGATATGATTTCCCGGACACCTGAAGAACGATTGAGACACAACCTGCGTCTGAAGGCCATGCGAGACCGTTTCTCAGAACTTGAGTACAACCGGACTATCGCGAGGCAGGAAGGTCGTGAGGAAGGCCGTGAGGAAGGCCGTGAGGAGGGCCGTGAGGAGGGCCGTGAGGAAGGCGAGCGAATCGGATTGATGCAATTGCTCCGAGTCCTGGAGAACCTCGCAAAAGAACCTGTCTCTGATGACGCCGAAGTGAAAGCGATGGATCTTTCCAGATTGACCAATCGAATCGAACAGCTTCAGCAGCGATTGGGACTTCACAGTTCGAACTAGCCACGCCGCTACCAGTTTTCAGACGATTCGAAACACCACATGACAAATCCCACGGCTCCCACGCTTCCCGGAATGGTCCTCTGCGCGAAGCAGCATGTTGCAGTAGTCGAGGCCGTGCGACAGATGGCTCAGGACACATGGTCGGTGAAAATCCACGCTCCTGAACTGGCGGCGACGATCACTCCGGGGCAGTTCTTCATGATTCGCCCCGCCACCGGCAGCGACCCGCTGCTCGGGCGGCCCTTCGCCTTGTTTGACGTATATCACGATACTGCCGGAAAACCTGCCGGAGTCGAATTTGGATTCGTCAAGGTCGGCAAGCTCACGTCACTGATGAGTCAGTGGTCTACTGGCGATGAAGTCAGCATCTGGGGGCCACTTGGCAACGGCTTCCCGGTTCCGGACTGTCGCGAACTCCTCTGTGTGGCAGGAGGAATCGGCCAGACGCCGTTTCTCGGCGTCGTTCGTGAAGCACTCGGACTCGCCTCGTATGGGATTCTCTCGCGAAAAATCAACCGACGGCCTGAATCCGTTTCGCTGTGCTACGGAGTTCGTTCAAAGAACTATCTTGCAGGCATTGACGAATTCACGATCCCCGGACTCGACCTGCAGATCGCGACGGACGACGGATCCTTTGGACATCACGGATTCGTGACGCAACTGCTGTCAAACAAACTTGCGTCCGTCACCAGCGGCGTCCATGTCTACTGCTGCGGTCCCGAGCCCATGATGAAAGCCGTCGCCGAGATCTGTAAGCAGCAAACCGTCCCCTGCTGGCTCTCACTGGAAACGCCCATGGCTTGCGGCTTCGGTGCCTGCTTCAGCTGCGTCACAAAAGTCATCGAACCCGACGGCACCTGGGACTACCGCCGCACCTGCGTCGAAGGCCCGGTGTTCAAAGCCGAACAATTGGTTCTCTGACGCTGCCCGCGAAACGAACTGTCATGGATGACGGCGAATGAAGATTTTTGATGTACACTACTTCTGCGACCCTTCTCGAAAAAGTCCGTCAACGCACGGATCGCGTGGCATGGGATCGATTCGTCAAACTGTATACGCCATTTCTGTACCATTGTGTGTTAAGGCTTGGCTTGTCAGAAGACAATGCGGCGGATGCCGTGCAGGATGTGTTCATGCTGCTGCTCGACAAGTTGCCGACGTTTGTGAAGTCGCAGGACGGATCGTTTCGAGCGTGGCTGCGAACGGTGACGACGAACAAGTGCCACGAACGATTCCGCAAACGGCGCGAAGTGGCGGCGGGTGGATCGGAACCAGGTCTGAAGGATATCGCTGACGATAAAGAATTCGACGAACTGTGGGACGTCGAATACGGTCAGCACCTGGTCGCCCGTGCGTTGGAAATCATGCAGGCCGAGTTCGAACCAACCACCTGGCAAGCCTGCTGGCAGACGACGGTCGAAGGCCGCCCGCCGCCGATGTATCGGCCGAGTTGGGGATCACGATCAACGCCGTCTCCGTCGCCCGCTCGCGAGTCCGTCGGCGTTTGCGAGAAGAGCTCCGCGACCTGATTGATGAGTGAGCGAGCACGCGGCTTTTCTTATCCTCTCTCCCCCGCAATCAGTTTTCCATTGTCACGACTTTTCAATGGGGGGAGAGCCAGGTTGAGGGGTAACGCCGATAAGGATTTATTGTCATGATTTCAGCGGCGTTGTCGAAGTCCCTTCTCCCCCAGGAAGGGCGAGAAGGTGACCGATAATTGGTGTGATCGTATTCGTTCAACTCACATCATGGGCGAAACCTCTTCGACAGTCAGGCACTTTGCTTTTAGGCCCGGATGGGCCGACACAACCTCTGCCGGGGCCGCGAGGCCCCGGAATTCAATTGAAGTCAACCAAAGGCCCGGAGGGCCGACACAACAAAATGTGCGAAGGCTCCGCAGCTTGTGTCAGCCTTTCATGCCTTAATCGCATTCTGATCGTTCCTTTTTTTCGCATTTTTACGTGTCAAAATACTTCACAGCGTTGCCCGATCTCGGGGGGAGAAGGGACATACCATCCGGCTCACGCCGGACGCTCGCGGGGATCGTTCATTTCCCACGTCGAACGCGTCGATTCCCGAATTCTTCAAAAAACGCTGAAAGGTTTTGCGAGGTGGGCGCCTATCGAGTGGTGAGGGGTTTGGCGAGGTGTCGGGGACGTGGTTTACGGCGGCCGAATCCTGAGGGAGCAGCAGTCGGTAATGGCTGCCGGGAATTCTGTGGGAGTCGTCCATCATGTTGCGAAATTCGTGGAAGCTGCTGTGGTGTCTGGCCGTGGTCGGAACTCTGAGTCAGGCGGCGAACGGGGCGGACCTGGTCGAAATCGCTACTACGTTTGTGCTCGCTGAACGGGCAGACCCAGCATTCAAAGCCATCGTGGATCGTCTTCAAGGTACATGGTGCTTTACCTATCTCGAATGCAATGGCAAATCGAAAGAGTTGGGAATCTGTAAGACACTTGTTTTTGAAGGCGACATCTACACATGGGGGGAGCGACGACTGTGAAGTTGGAAAATCGATTGCGGGGGGAGAGGGGACAATCGCAGGGCTCCTCGCACCTCATTTCTTACCGAATGAAGTATAAATCAACACGGTGTCCTCGCGTTGAACATATCCGGAGTGTCAATCATGTCGAATCCTCGTGAATGTCCATCGGTCGAACAACTTCAATAACTGGCGGTCGGGCAGTTGCCCGATCCGCCGGCGGACGACTTCGGCTACCGGCGAACTCCCCGCTAACCACCAAGCGTTAACTCATGCGAAGGTCAAGCTGCTGGACTTCGGCCTCGCCCGGTCGAGCGAAGCCGAGTCGCAACTCACATCGTCGGGCATGATTCTGGGGACACCATCGTACATGGCACCGGAACAGGCCAGCGACGACGAGATCGATACCCGCGCGAATCTGTTTAGTCTGGGAGTCGTGTTGTATCGTATGACGACGGGCAAGTTGCCGTTTCCTGGCAAAAAGATGATGGAGATTTTAAGGTCGTTGGCCACAGTAACTCCGGAATCCGCCTGCATTGTGAATTCTTCGGTCCCTCGCGAGCTGTCGGATTTGATCGATCGACTGCTGGCAAAGGAAGCGAAGTCTCGTCCGGCATCAGCCCTTGTCGTGGTGCGCCAACTGGCGGAAATCGAAGCCCATAGGATGGGGACTTCTGCCCGTCCGGCTGTGGCTTCGGTTCAGAGCGACAACGAGAAGCAGACGCGCAGGAGTGCCCATCCTCCCAAAATGAAGTGGATCGCCGCTGGCTTTTTGGTCGCTAGTGCGCTGCTGGGGATCATCGTCATTAAATTGAAGGACAAGGATGGCAATACGACCACCATCACAGTCGATGCACCGAAAGGAACCGAAGTCGTTTCCGTGGAACAGAAGCCAGACGGAGCAACGCTCCCCCGAACCCAATCAAGCAACCTCCAAAGCCGCGATGAATCCGGTTGAAGCGTCCGTTGCTCTGCAACCAGACAGCCACATCACTCTGGATGCTCTCGATCGCAACAAGATTCCCGAGTCGGAACGTTTCGACTGGCAGCCGGATGATTTGGTGGCGATGATCGGAACGCATCAGTTGCGCAATTGGCAACCAATCTATCATCTTGCGTTTCATCCGAGCGGCGAGTTTTTTGTCTGCTCCGCACCCTATTCGCATACGCAAGTCTGGAGCACGCGAACGCTAGAGCGTCTGATGGGTAGCGAAGACGGCGGCATCAGTCCCGATTGGAAATTCTGTTTCATGCCGGATGGAAAATCATTCGTCTCAAATTCCGGCAAGTACTCAATCGATCTTTCGCAGCCGGATCACCCCAAGTTCAAACTGATTGCCAAGCGTCGCACTCACACGGTGTCGGAGCAATTGCAAATGGTGGTCTCACCGGACGGCAATTGGTTAATGATCGCGGGAGCGCCAGCGGGAAGTCTGGAAGTATGGAACATCTCCGGCGACGGGTTCCGTTTTGTGAAAGAAGTTTCGTATCCGACCCGCAGCTACACACACTTCATGAATCTGTCGCGCGATGGCCGCCGTCTGGCTCTGTATGCGGATGGCACTGCAGAGGTACCACAGGCTGGCGTCTTGCTGTGGGACATCGACTGGGACGCAGCGGATGGTCCGTCGCTGAAACAATTCGCCGAACCAATTTCCGGATATTTCTCCGCGCTGTCGCCCGATGGTCAGACGTTGGTAACGTCACCCTTTGGAGGTTCGGAGACGTCGCAAGTCCTTGATTTGAGCGGGTCGTCACCAAAGGTCGTGGCCGAACTGCCTGGTTCGCAATTGATTGCCTTTGCAATGCAAAACAACAACGAGGTGTGGAATTTGAGCGATCCGACTCCGAAAAAAATCGCCAGCGATCTTCCACGATTTTCGCGATTCGCGCCGCAGGGGCAATCCGCGCTGATCTATGGATGGGATTGGACGATTTCCTCACAGCCCTGGGAAATCACGAAACGGGGCGTGTTTCGGCTAGACACGACGCCAACCGAATTTGCAAAAACGATGAGTCATGCGTCCGCCCAATTGGCGGCGGATCGCCTTTCCAGCCTTCGTCCAGAACTCAAGCGGTACGTCGATGTTCAGGACGAGGGCAAGCTGCCGGTGCTCGAATTGTCCAGTGATCATAAGCTGTTGTTTGAGGTTCAACATCCTCTGAAAATGATTTCGACGTTCTCGCTCTCCGCAGATGGAAGCATGCTGGCGGCTTTTCCTCATTCCGAAGCCGGCAACGGCATGGTCTGGGATTTTACCGAAACGCCGCCGCGCGAGTACTAACTGTCACCGTCAAATAATAGTAATTGGGGTGGATACGAACGCTTCTTCACGCCAGACGGCAAGTTTCTAGTCGTGGCTACAGGGCATGGAATTGAAATCCACGACTGGGCTGCCGATAAGCTGGTGCGACAAATCCCGTTCCCCGGTCCAGTCACCGGCATCTCACTTCATTCCGATGGACATCACATCGCCACGGTGAACGGCAACGGGACGGTGTACATCCTTCGTATCCCGGAACTGGCGGAACACGGAATCTCACACCGCTGACAGGAGGCAACTCGCTCACCATCGTCTTCACCAATGGCACGAGGCCATTGGGGTCGAACCTGGGACAGTCGAACTCGCGTCCAGGCGCTTACGGGAAAGCTTAGCATCGAGCGGTAAGTAAGTGTCGCCTTTAGCTCCCCGAAAGTTGCGAAAAAGCTGCATTAGCAGAGCGAAATGCGACTATAAAAAAAACCCGGTGCT
>JBBQSE010000086.1:0-21269 GCA_038214195.1 Planctomycetales bacterium | reverse complement strand
ATCTTCGTCGAGGCTATCCCATCGCTTCCGGAGTAATCGAAGGTGCCTGCCGTCATCTTGTGAAAGATCGTATGGAACGCAGTGGCATGCGTTGGACGCTCGAAGGGGCACGTTCGATGCTGAATGTTCGGGCCGCCTTTCAAAGCGACCACTGGCGAACTTTCATCGACTGGCACATCGAACACGAAGTCACCCAGACCCACCCGAATCGCCACTTGCTGCAAGACTACACGCCACAAACACTCGCATGTTGACCGGCGGAACGCCGGTTACACCCGACCAAAACGCCCAAGTGACTATAGCCGAATTCCGTTTTCGATTCTGAGCTGCACTTCTTCCACGGCTTGTTGCAGGGCGGCTTCGAGGTGGTGGTAGGTGGATGCGGTTGGGGCGGTGATGGTGAGGTGGCAGCCGTTTTCGGCGTAGAAGGTTTGGCGGATGGTTTGAGGTTTGGCGGCGCGTTTGGTGGGTTTTTGGCGGACGGCGATGGCGGCTTCGGAGTTGGTGAGGTTGCCGGTTGCGGATTGGGTGGCGAGTTGACGGCGGTCTTCTTCGTTGGTGAGGCGCGAGAGTTCATAGGCGGTGCGAGCGGCGATTTGGCCAGTGTTGACTTGTTGTTGAACATCGCTGGGCAGGCTTAGTAGTGCCAGTGAACGGCTGACGGTGGAAGTGGGAATTCGCAGGGATTCGGCGAGTTGTTTGCCGTTCCATTGGTTGAGTTCCATCAGCGAGTGAAATGCTTCCGCCTGTTCGATGGGTCGCAGATCTTCGCGGAGAAGATTCTCGATGAGTTGCAATTCCAGAACCTGACCGGCCGACAATGATTGTTCGTGAAAGTAGCAATCAACCGTGGACAGGCCAGCTTGTTTTGCGGCTCGCCAGCGGCGCTCACCGGAGATGATTGTCCACTTGCGTGAATCGTCTGACCAGCAGACGTGAATCGGATGCAACTGGCCTTTGGATTTGATGTTGTCGGCCAGTGATGTGATGGCAGCTTCGTCGAATTCGGTGCGTGGCTGCTGCGGGTCGGGCATGACTTGCTGGATGTCGATTCGACCGAAACCTTTCAGCGGACGACGACCGATGTCGCGAGCGTCGGGGACGGGACTCAGCTTGGGCCGCAGCTCTGTTGTTCGCAAGCCGAGTGATTCGTTTAGCAGATGTTCGACGCTTGCGAGTTTGTTTTGTGTGGTTGTCATCATGCGGTTGCTGCCTCCTTGGTGTAGCCGTTTGCTGCATCAATGCGGTCGAGAATCTCACGGGCCAGATCAGAAGTCAACACAGCCGCTGTCGTGCGAGGACTGTAGATGCCAACCGGACAACGACAGGCCAAAGAGACTTTGAAGGCCGATGCTTCCGGGATGTTTGTGGCCAGCACCGTATCACCATGAATCTCACGCAGTTGACGTTCATAGGAACGATGAACAACCAAGCGTCGGTCGAAGCGAGTCACCACATGGCCGAGCAGATACAGCCGTGAATTCAGGATGCGGGCGTTTTCAATCGCCTGATGGACGACTCGCAATCCCTGAGCACCAAAGTCTTCCGGCGGCACTGGAATCACGACACAATCGGAAGCCAGCAGGGCCGACCAACTGCAGCCGTACAGATTCGGCGGGCAATCAATCAGTGTGATGTCTGCGGGAGGCAGCGACCGCAGAAATTCCTGTAACGCGAACTGCGCCATGCCCGACTGTTCCGGGTGCGGCACGTTGAATGTCGTCAGCCGTTGATTGGCAGGCACGATGGAAATCGCTGGCCATGACGTCGTTCGTTCTGCTTGACCTGGATTTTGGAACGCAAAGGAATCGTCGAAGGCACCAGCCAGCGTTTCGTGATTCTCCAGCGTTTCAACCAGTTGCGATCCAAAGAAGCCTTGGCTGAGAGAACCTTGCGGGTCCGCATCGATGAGTCGAACTCGCAGCCCCATGCGAGCATACGCTCCAGCCAGATGAAAACAGGAGGAACTCTTGCCACAGCCTCCCTTTTGATTGATGAAGCAGATTGTGGAACTCAAGATTGTCCGAGCGATGGAGTCACGTTGATGACCGATTGCCACTGGCAATTCCGGCCAAGTCCGCGAAATTGTTCAATCCGACTTTCACACGATCGGCAAGAATCTGTCAATCCGTTTTCTTTGAACGTTAAGTTTCGGTGGCGAAGATTTTCTCTGTCGTGAAATACCGCAGTGTGTTACGAGTGATCGCGATGAAAAACAACACGATCACACGAGAGATTCCTACGTCAGCAAAGCCTTTTGGTCGGAAGCAGGCAATCACCGGTCGCGGAACGGGACAATTGACACTGGTGGAACATTCGCTGTGCCCGCTGGACGCGCGCACATCGTTGCAGCGAGGTTTGCGGCATCGAACGACGTTTCAATACAGCGATGTGAATCGGCGGCGAAGAACGGCCAGAGTTGAAGTGTCGTGTCCGCAGGGCTTATCGGCGCATGACGAATTCTATTTGTGGGGACTCTTGTCTCTGGCACTCAGTCAGCCTCAACCGGAACCTGAATTCCACGCCACACCGCATTATTGCTTGCGACAACTGGGGTTGATTGATGCCAACGTTCGGCGAGGCGGGCGGCAGTATCAGCAGTTCGCGGCTGCCGTCGAGCGATTGTCGTGGGTCAAGTATGGCTGCGATGCGTTCTACGATCCGATTCGGGCAGAACACTGTCAGGTTCGCTTCGGATTCTTCAGTTACCGGTTGCCGCTAAACCCAGATTCCAGTCGCGTCTGGCGGTTCCACTGGGATGCTCAGTTCTTCGAGTTCGTGCAGTCTGTCGGTGGCTCGCTGTGGTTTGATCTCGAACTTTATCGTTCACTCAGTCCCGCTGGCCGGCGGTTGTTTCTGTTCGTATCAAAGGTGTTTGCTCGATCGAAGCAAACGCCACGCATGGACTTGAAGCAATTGGCGATCGAGATACTGGGGCTTTCAAGTCAGCTTCCGATGAAGCACCTGCTTGCCAAGACTCGACGAATCTGCGCAGAGTTGGTGTCAGTGGGGCTCATTATGGAACGACAATCCGACATGATTCAGAAGCAGGAAGCGGGACGCTACGACGTCGTGCTGCGGGCAGGTCGCGCCGTTGGTCGGTCAGCGAAAACCACATCAACGCATCTGGATTCACCATTGGTTGAACCTCTACTGGCGATTGGTTTCGATGATGCTGGGGTGGTCCGAGTGCTACGTCAGTTTCCGCACAATCGTGTGCGTGAATGGGTGGACATTACGCTGGCCGCGAAGGAACGCTTTGGTCCGTCGTTCTTCAAACGCAGCCCGATGGCCTACCTCGTCGATAATCTCAAGAAGGCAGCCTCAGATGGGCGTACACCACCGGACTGGTGGCACGACATTCGACGAGCGGAAGAACGCAAGTGGAATCTTCCAAAGCGGGAGACCGCTGCGGAAGCCGCGAATTCCAAAGTCACCGGCAGTCGACAGGCGTTTGAACAGGTTCGCGATGAGTTGGTGCGAACGTATCAAGCGACCGGACTGGATGAGAAAACCGCAACGTTGGCTGCGTCGCATGAGATTCGACGGCGTAAGGCAAAGCGAACGGCGAAGGCGAACGATACGGTTCCGACCACGAAAGACATTCTTGCCAACATTCCTCTCAAACTTCTTTAAGGCAGCTTTCCGCTTTGCTTGTCAGATCTTTGAAACAGATCTTTGGCAAAGCGACTGCAAGTCAGGGACGCTGCCGTTTCCCTGAATAAATCTAAGGCATTAGCCTCGATTTCGTGAAGCAACTTCGGTGATAAAAGGTCACGACAGCGACACGTCTTCCGACAAAAAGGTCACGCGACCGACACGCATTCGGATTCAATTTGGTCACGCAACCGACACGTTGAGTGATCACAATCGATGCAAGTTATCCACAGGCTGGGTTAGTTCAGTGATTGGGCGACGGAAGCAGCACTGAGCATGGTCATGTGTCGATACAGTTCGACCGTTGCTCGCACATCCGTCAGCGCATCGTGAGCCCGACTTTCGTCGAACGGCACTCGGAAGTGTCGGCACAACGTGCCGAGCTTGAAGTCCGCTGGCGGTGGCAACGAGCTGTCCTCGTGGAAGTACCACATGGCACGATGCAGCGTACAAAAGACTCGATACGACGCGGGAAAGAACAGACCCAGCCGTTCGAACCATTCCCGCAGGAATACGCCGTCAAATTCTGCGTTGTGAGCGACAAGCTGAGCCACCAGCAATTGTCGACCATCGGTCCCGGAGACTTGCGTCGATGCGTGCCGCGTCAAGAAGCCAGCGAAGTCACATGCCACTGATTTGGCGCTACGGCCTTCTTCGCGCCACTGGTTCAGATCGAAGTGCCGGTTGGCGACCTTTCGTGGCTGAACCTTCGCTTCATCAAGTCGAATCTTTGCTTCAAAGCATTCGAGTTCCATCATTGAACGCGACACGGCGACCGCTGCGACTTGCAGAATGACTCGACGTCGGCCAACGGAAGCCAGTTCGATGTCCACAAACACCAATCGGTCTTCGACAGGAAAGCGGCGCAGTCGTCGCCGGTTGATGCTTGGAAGTGCTGGTTGACTCAGACGTGATTTCATTTCTGAGTGAATATCACGGTTTGCACTCGGATGGCAAATCTTCTCTTCAGCAAGCCAACGATTTCGTTGGCCAGCTTGCGAATTCATTACGAACACATTACCAAATGCTTGCGATTTCCTGACGGTACGGTATTCACAGATCAGCGGTCGGGAATCGGATCTCGACTGCGGCTGTCATATCGTCAACGTGTTGTTCGCAACGTCGTGGTCACTCCCACGGCGCAAGAGCAACGGCAAGATGTCGCTTCGACACCAGTCACACCCGGTAAACTGGAACTCACCATTCCAGCTAAGGGGCAGGATTTCGGCTGGCTCTGTTCAGAGTCGTCCGAAACATACCAACCTGCACGTGACTGGCCCGTAGAGCTGGGTGCATCGAGAGGTGCTCGCCCAGATCGACGGAGGCTTGTTGGACTAATCCTGCAAACGTGACTGACTGCATTTGTATCGCAGCAGTTCACAGCCAGAGTAATCCCAGCATTCTATCCGATGGCCCATTGGGCCGTGGTGCCTGCGGCGCAGTTGCGTTGCCGTCAAGACATCACGAATTGGGGCGATGCGGACATGCCCTTTGGGAATTCATTTTTCCCAAGGGTCGTCATGTCTCAAAGCGGGTGAGGCTTGTTGTTTCGACAGGCGTAATCCCGTCCGTGGGGTTGTGGACTTGCTGCTGCGGCACAAGTTCGTTCAACACGGCTGGCGTGGGGAGCTTTCGGCTGGTGACAGTCGAAACCGAGTCTGACTGACTCGGCGATCGCAGGCAAATCCTGCGACGGTGAAAAGCTCAACCATGAAAGGCCCGTGAGGGCTTGCCAGTGAATTATGCAGAAGACGGTGCCAAACTGCGAACGACTTTGGCTGGTAGGTAAGGGAACGCTTCTCCATTCGATTCCCTGAAATCATCCGTGAGCAGCGGCGTGTTGAACGCTGCCGTTCCGGATGCAAATGGTGCTGATTCGGAAGAGTCAGTCACACAGCCACGGTTCCGCCGAGTAATGTCGGCTAGCGACGTGATCTGCACAATGAAGAGCATGACTAACGCAGGAAGAGCTTCAGGGGCCGGAGTGGTATCCGGTGCCTGGATTTGTCATCCAGGTGAAAGCAACGGTTCCGGGCAACCGGGAGCGACCAACGGAAGCGGGTTCCTGTTACCGAGCGGTAGCTCGAACCCGCCGACGGTCGTACCGTCAAATCCTGAAGTTTGGGAGTGTGGCCTGAGTAGAAGTCGATGCACGTGGCGACGGAAGTTGCTGCGGAATTCGAGCGATGGTTCGGCAGGGCAGTCGAATATCGTGAGCGTGTCAACGGGTGGTGCCGGGCACATTTGCTCCAACGAAAGGGCTGACGGGCACTTTTTGTGTCGAAGCGACATGCTGGCTTCCCATGAGGCGTTTCTCATGGGAAGTCGGTTCTTGAAAAGACGCGAGCGGTCACACGAGACTGATTCGGAAGGATCGGTCTCCTGTGGCGGTGATCTGGCGGCGTACGCTGGGCGTGTTTTTTCAATCCGCCGGAACCGTTTTTTTGCAAACGGAAGCGTGGTAGTAGTTCGGAGCGGTAGCTCCCAACAAACCGTCACTGGCGGCTCACGCTGATTCGGACGCCAAAGGTTTTCTTTTGTGGTGGGTAGTATGGATTGGCGGCGGTGTACTCTTGAATGGAGTTTCCGCCGCCTTCCGCACCTTGACGGTCGAACCATTTCTGTCCTGACGAAGACATACATTCGCCAGTGACAGAGGTTCGGCCCTTGGTGCTGCTCACTGCAATTTTTGGATCACGGCATTTCGCGGAGCCTGGCCGTTACAAACGAGGCTCCGCACTTTTTCAATGTAGCCATCATTCTCCGAGTGATGAATGGCACGCCGAACGATTCGGCGATTTCGTTGTACACAATTCACGGAGGCTCATGCGGTATCGAGCTGAAACTACATCTCTCGAAGGCTTCGTCCAGCAAATCGCCTGCTGCTATTTGCGGCACGGATATTGGTTTTATGTGTCCGGTCACATTCCGACGAACAAAGACGCCAGGTTGATTGACCAGCGACTGATCGAAAAGTACGGCATCGCAGTGTCAGATTCCACTCGCGCACGACGCAAGCGACTCGGACAGGCCAACATGCAGTACCTCCGATTCGGTCGGACGTTCGTGCTGCTCGCCACCAAAGGCCAGCACACGTTCTTTGAAACCGAACTCAAGTCAATACACGACATCCGTCACACGCCGTTGAAGATCGGCGGTTATTCCATCAGCTACCGTCGAGGCGGCAGGACTCAAGACGGAGCCAAAGATGATGCCTGGCACGCACATGTAGAAATCGAACGGCGTCGGTATCTGGAACTGAAAGCCTGGCTGCTGGAACTTGCCGTCCACCGTTCGCCCGAGTATCTCGCCCGAGCGTTTTACCAGATTCCCTTTGAACCCTATGCCCCGGTCCGAAGGCAGTTGCTCAACCTGCACCGCGCCGTGAATTACTCACGAAAACAATCAGGATTCAGCCATATCCCGATCGAAGTCATTCCGCTGCGCCGCCGAATCGTCAGACCGTTCGACGAGCAGCGGAACATCAAGCAGCGAAATTCCGAATGGCCGTCATCGCGGTCAGGAAATCAACAGACGTGAGCAAAAGGCTTGCGATGTCAGGCGAACTTGTGCGAAAGTGATTTGGTATTTGTCTTTGGATTCATGATTGATTGAATAGAGAAAGGAACCGCCCGCCGATGCGGGCGGCTTGGAGGCGGGAATTACATACTCGTCGGTAGACGAAATATTGAGCGGCTTCATGGCGAGAGCCTGCTTTTGCAATGGCGTGACCTCACATTCAAGTCTGGCCAGAACCGATGACCAAAGCTCTTTGATCTGAGCGGGCGACGTTGCCAGCCAGACCGTATCCAGCAGTTCTTCCTTTTCATTTCGCAGGCTCTCGATCATGCGACCTTTGGGATGCTCGGCACGCAACTGTTGCTCGTTGATCTTTCGGCGTGCTGCGATTGTCTGCGTTACTTCGTTAGTCGCGTACGTCGGTGGATCAACCCTCGATACATCGACACCGCGCACCTTTGCCAGACACTGGGTCCAGTTGTCGCGTTGCTTTCGACGCAACTCATCAATTTGCTCCTCGAATAGCTGAGCGTCATTCATCAGCTCCGTGAGTTCCAATTCCTCAAGCGTTTTCTGATCAGCCTGCCGATTGATTTCCTCCCAGACATGTTTCGGTTCTGATGCTTCGATTTCTTTGATGCGGCGATCGATACGAGCTTCAATGCGTTCCTTCCAATGCAGTTTTTCTTTGATTGTGATAGACATACTCGTGTTTCCTTCATTGTCGTTGCACCCGGCAAATGCAACGTATCATTGCGTCGGCCTGCCGGTGGCCAGTCCCGTGGCCAACTCGGCAAGTCAAGGTGGAGTCTTGGCCACAGGCCAAGCAGCAGCGATTGCGGCACGCAAGAGCGGACCTTGACGCCGAGGTACAATCAGGACTGCCAGCGAGCGGACACCTACAACCATTCCGCGTTAGGGATGTGTCGGGTGCGCAGCAGTCTGGCGATGTCTGCCATCGTCAGACCACAGCGAACGCGAAGCCCAAAGCAGCCCGGCCCGCAGGGCAACGCCCAGCACCGTTGCTCTCAGAGAGACACTTCATGAGTCCCTGGCCTTTCACATTAGGCGATTGGCCTCAGGCGAGAGCGGACCTTGGCCGCCACGATCGTGTATCGCGGCGGCATAATTTGTGAATGGACTTTTAGCGAGGCGCTGGATTCAAAGATTAATGATCTGGTAGTCGTCGCAGACTCGGGAGTTCATTTCCAGCAGCAAGCAACGAACCTGTTCAGGTGACGGATACGACTTGCAATACCAATCGACTTGATAATCGTCACCGCCATTTGCCGGGTGAACCCATGCGGAAATGCGCACAGTGTCGCCGGACTTTTTTCTGGCCCGATCGCGAGTGGCGATGATCTTCCGTTCGGCCTCTTCGGCTTTCGCCAAATCCACCTCCAAATCATTCCGAAAACACGATTCACATAGTCCGGCTCGATTTGTTTGAATCGTGGCCGGATCGAATGCTGGAGCCGAACATCGATGACACGCCACAGTCCGAACCGCGTCAAGAAGTCTGCGGACATCGGCGTCCGTTGCCGTTTCTGCTGTCTTGTCTGGATTTTGGGCATAAGCGCTGCCCAGCGACGTGCCATCATCCCGCATCAGAGCGACCTCCACCTGCAGTGCATGGTTTTTGTACATGAACACGCACCGAGAAATTCGGGCCTGCAGTTGCATCGAGCCGTCCAATTCGCGGACGTAGCTCTTTGCGTTCTTTTCGTCGATATATTGCTTGCACTCATTCATTTGGCTGTCTCCTTGTTCCATTGAGAACGCTGTCTCATCATCTCTACAACGTACCATGAGGCGAATTGGCATGGCAATGTTGCTGCCAAAGACAAACAGCCGCTCGAAGCGACTCATTCGTCTTCGTCCGTGTCGAGTTCCTGTCAGCGGCTGTCCGGCTGAAAGTTGAAATAGAATCGAGGGTCGTGCTGAAACTCCATGCTTCCCTCTTCACCATTGTCTCTGCGGCAAACGTGGACGAACGGTGCCAGAAACCCGACAACCATAAAATCCCGCTGCAGTTCACTCGTATCCCACACCAGACCGTGCATCGTTTCCAGTGCTGCTCGTGACCCTGGTTCGTTGTTGATTTCATCGAGCCGATTGCGGCGTGCGTTCTCGGTTGGGTCAATTGTGCTTGTTGCGTCGGTTGAGGAATCCTGATGTTTCATAGCGTGCTCCATTTGTTCCGTCGCATTCGGCAGATGCGATATTCGTGTTTGTGTTAACCAGCCGTTGGCCAGTCCAGAGAGAAGCACGGCAAGTCAAGGTGGAGTCTTGGCCACAGGCCAAGCAGCAGCGAACGCCGCAGGCGAGAGCGGACCTTGACGCTGTGCTACGATCAGAACTGCCAGCGAGCGAACCATCCCGCTTAGCGATCCGCGTTAGGGATGTGCAGGGTGCGCAGCAGTCCGGCTTGCCGGACCGAGCGAATGCAGAGCCCGAAGCAGCCCGGCCCGAAGGGCAACGCCCAACAAGAAAGCCAGGAAAGCCAACACTCAGCTGCTTGCCTCTGCACCGACGTCGCCCCGAATTTGTCTGGTTTGTCCGTGTTGCGTCCGCTGCTATAATGGTCGCAGGAGAACGACAATGAACATTGAACTCGGGACGCGGCTATCGAACAGCAATGGATTGCGCGACGTGGTTACCTCGCGAATTCCCCTCGTCGAGCAGGTGTTTTCGGAGTTTCGTACTGCCAACGCACAGCTCGAACTCGGGAAAGACTATCGCAACCGCGACATCGTGCGCCTGATCGTGAAGGACCACGGGCGGACAGTGCAGACAGCGTTTGCCCCCGATGAATTCGACAACGCAGCCCACTTCAGCAATCGGTTGCACCAATTTGTTGGGCAAGTTGCCAGATTAGAAGGGGCGAACGATTGCCCAAATTGCGGTCAGAAATACTACGATCAGCCATTGCCGTTTAAGTGTCCGAAGTGCGAATTCCAAACGGTTCAGGCGTGTCCGTCGTGCGACAAAGAGATTTCGATTTCAGACTACAAGGTCGAAGGCTCAACTCTGTGGCAGTGCCCAGAGTGCAAGGCTCGCGTGCGAGCCAGCTATGTGGAGCCGATGTTTGATTCTAAAGGCTTCTTTGTCCAGCCACTTGTTGAGTTGGTCGTAGTCGAAACATTCGTGCCTACAGGCGGTTGATTGCTCCTGCTTGCCCCTTTGACTTCGAAGCTGCTGAATGGATTCTTCGTACCCGTCGCCCGCCGAATTCTTCCAAAGGCTTTGCGCTGCGCCGGACTCCAACGTTGATTCACTGGTCGACTTCTTTCTGTTTGAGGGAGTGCCATTCGCGTTGAAGGACTGGGAAGAATACTGCCGGTTTCGGCGTGAACTTTCCGATCGGCTAAGCATCAACGCAAAGTCGATCGTGACGGTCGGCAGCGGGCGAATGGGCTACAGTCTGTCACCGAATACTAAGAAGCAGAAACTCTGGATACCATTCGGCGATCATTCAGACTTTGATGTCGTAGTTGTCGATCATCGTACTTTTGATGCTGCCTGGGACGAGATTCTGCGATCTGACGATGTTGTGACGCGCCCGCCACGTCGGGACGAACTTGAACAGCGCTGGCGAAACCTCTACGACGGCATTATCGATGTCAACTATTTGCCGGACTCGATTGCGTTCGTCGATCGCTGGCAAAGGGCGTTCGCCGAAGTATCAGCAATCGAGTGGAATGGGCAGCCGCGAACGACGAAAGGTTTCCTCTTTCGAGATTGGAATCATGCCCAGCGGCACTATCGTCGGTCTTTCAAGGCAATTGAACGGCTTGTGAACAAAGGTCAACTTCCGAAACCTACAGAAGTCTGATGCGTAGCGCGATGCGGCACGTTCCAGTTATCGATCCGCGTTAGATGTGCAGGGTGCGCAGCAGTCCGGCTTGCCGGACCGGGCGGCAGCGGAGCCCGGAGCAGCCGGGCCCGAAGGGCAACGCCCGTATATTTGCGACAATTTTATCGAGAGTACTCAGGCATCTGTTCTCAGCTCATTGAGAAGCCATTCGAGTGAATGTCGGGCGCGACTGATCAGTGATTTGTAGTTCAGAAAATGAACATCGGGTTCTCTATAACTTGACGACATCGACACATCAACATGTCCACCAATAATCATGATCGTCATTGCACCAAAATCGGGGGTTAAATCATCTCGATATTTCTTGACCTGAGATTCTGCGTCCCGCCCCACTTCGGCCTTCGGACGTTTAAACTCAATCAGCAAATGCCGCCCATTTGCATCCCGAGCAAGGAATAAGTCAGGACGTTTGTCCTTTCGCTTGCCCGTGAACTTCTTTCCTGTGTATTCCTCAATGGTTCGAGCCAAAGTCTTGTTGGAGGTCATGAGTGAGTACTCAACTCCGAAAACCCAGAGGTTCTTTTCCAAAGCGAAGTGCATTTGCGATTCAAGTGTCTTTGGGTCCGAATCCAGAGCGTCGAGACTATCCAGGAATTCGAGGCGATGGCGAGCTTGCTGTGCAATCACTGCCAAGTCAACGATACCGAATTCTTCGAGTGCAGCCGCGATGGCTTCGACATCACCGTTGCGAGCCGCCTGCAGGTGTTCGCAGACGAGCCAGTATTCGTCCTTCTCCATCGCATCAAGCATGAGATCAACGACGGTATCAACACGATCATGTGACTCCATATAGAGCTTTTGCAGAATGCGTTGAATCTGCTTCTGAGCTATCACTCGTCGGTGCTCCGGCAAATGGGCCAGACGCTGTTCTATCTGCTTGTTCCGTTGCTTGGTCTGATCTTTAACGTCGCGCTGGAACTTCTTTCCCACCGCATCTGAAACCTGACTGCGGACCCATTTCCGGGCTTCTTGATAGCCAATGCTGTTTTCGATAATTGCTCCCCCGTCGGCAGTAACGTCTTCTTCGAGCGAATCTGCAACGACTTCTCCGACAACGTACCTCAACAGCTTCGCGGGTAGGTCCGAAATGTCTTCCAGGCCCATCAGCGACGGTCGCCCAACGACTTTGCCACCGACCCGCATCACAATTCCAGCCTGACTCTTCGGGGCCGCTTTTTCCATGATTGTAAAATTCACTGTCACTTTTCCGGCGTCCGGTAGATTGATCGTTGCAGAAAACTTCTGCCCCGGAATGTCCTCATGGGCGAGCTGTTCCCCGTTGACGAAGAGTGAGAAATCCTTCTCTCGACCATATTCCAGCGCCAGCAATTCTCGAAGCGCCTCAGATTGCGGTACCGAAAGATGTGGATTCAAATTGGACAAAGTTAGTGTCGTCCCCTGGTCGCTCGTATCACAGGCCTGAGACTCGATCGGAAGATCCACCTTTTCAAGATCGCCTTGCGTTTCAAGAATCTGCTTCTTAACGATTCGCAGCTTTGTTTCCTGGCCTCTCGCTCGCGTTCTGACGTCCATGACGTCTGCCGCGACGAGTCCGGCAAACTTTCCGATGCCTTTTCTGCCCTTGACTGCTCGGTGCTTTAACAAAGTCTTCTCACCCTTTCGGGAGCGGCGATCGCGTGCGATGTTGAGGTACTCGCTTCGGACTTCTCGTTCCGTCATTCCAGTTCCATCGTCCTTGACAACGATTGGTTCCCTGGTCATCGGCGCTGGAAGTGAAATCCAAACGTTTTCCGCGTCGGCGTCCCACGCATTGTCAATCAGTTCCTTGAGTGCCTGTTCCGTGCTGCGGTAGCCTTCGCCAAGCAAGCTGGTTAGTCTCGGATCAACGCGAAATTGAGCATGTTTCTTCATGAGATTGGCCTCTTCAATCCAAAGCCTTCGCGACTAAGCTTTGTAACCTCTCCAACGCAGCATCGGCGTCGCGGCCTTTTTCTGCGATGACGGTTAGAAGTTGCCATGGCGTTCGCTGGTCGTCCGTGTTGACGCGATCTGGATTGACGGCCTTCAGGTCGTAAACGGCATTTTCGATTGATTCGGCTTTGGCAGATGCGTCGCGTGATTCCTTCAGTTTGGCTTTCCAGTCTTGTTCCAACTTCTCCAGAACTTTCTTTGTCGCTTTGCCGGTCTTCTTCTTCGCCTTGAAAGTGTTTTCCAGTTCAACCGCCTGCATCGATAGCTGGATGCAGGTTTCCCGGAATGGCCGGGCTTCTTCCAGAGCGGTTTGCAGGTTGTCAGCAAACGGGACACTCCAACTGCGCTCGCTCTTCTTGCGATCCGGGAGCAACTCAAGGAACTCTGCGAAATGCTGCCGCGTGATGGGCGTGCGTTTTCCGATCTTCAGATCCGACAAGTCGTAGTACCAGATATTCTCTGTCTGCTCTCCTTTGGTGAAGAACATCAGGTTTGTCTTTACGCCAGCCCCGGCGGACGAGAACACCCCGCCCGGCAGACTGACGATGCACCAGACATCACATTCCTCCAGAAGTTTTCGTTTTGTTTGAACGAACGCTGTTTCATTTGTCTTAAACAAAACTCCTTCATCCAGAACGATTCCGCACGTGCCGCCTTGCTTCAGAGTCTTCAGAACGTGTTGAAGAAACAGAACTTGTGTGGCACCAGTTTTGTAGTCGAATTGAGTTTGAGCTTCTTTTCCTTCCTTGCCGCCAAACGGCGGATTCATCAACACGCAGTCGTGAAATTGCGGAGCACTGCGAAACAGGTCACCACCGGCTGCCATTCCGGACAGGGCGTTGCCGTGCCAGATGTGTGGTTCATCGATACCGTGCAACACGAGGTTTGCGAGGGCAATGGGATAGATCGTGTTGTCTTTCTCACGACCGTGGAAAGTCCGCCGTCGCAGGGTTTCGAGTTGCACGCTGGTAATGGAGTTTCCAGCCTGCGACTTCATGTATTCGAATGCCTGCGCCAAAAACCCGCCGGTGCCGCAACCAGGGTCGTACACGGTTTGTCCGATTTGTGGATCGACAACACGGATCATCGTGCGGATAATTTCGCGAGGTGTGAAGAACTGCCCGCCGTCATTAGCCTTTTCACCCATCTTCAGCAGCAGGCCTTCGTAGACCTGCGACAACGGGAAGACGTGCGTATCATCGACGGCTTCCTGACTCAACTCATGAACTTTGTCGATGACGTCCAGAAAGTTTTTTTCAGAGTCGATACGACTACGTTCGACACTGGACATGATCTCGCTGATTACCTTCTGCCGGACAGTGGCCCCACGCTCATTTTTCAGCCCTCGAAGTTTCGGGAGCAACTCGTCATGCAGGAACTTCCAGACACTTGCCTCGGCACTCGTATCTTTGCGACGCGGTGATTCCGGCGCGGCCCAGTCCTGCCAACGGTAGGGAGCTTTGAGCGACGGCTGGAATTTCAAACCCAGGGCTTCAGATTCCTCGGCTTCGTGCGTTTCCCGCTCGTCGAGAATTCGCAGAAACAGAATCCACGTCAATTCCGGGACGTAAGTCATCGCACCGGCGCAATTTGATCGCCGCATGACATCACAAATCGACTTGACAGCCGAATTCAGGGATGCTTGAGTTGCGTGGCGTTTGCCGCCAGTGTTTCCGTTTGCCTTCTTCTTTGCCATTTTATTTCTTGAATAGTATGTGGCCCGATTTAGTCACTGTCAGACAACTCTGTTGCTACACAGCGGGACGAAAAGGCTGCTGCGAGCAACGAGTTGGGTAGCAGATTGATAGCTTTGAGTTGTTCTTCAACCGCAGCCCGCGCTTGGGCTACTGTCGCCAATTCTTCCATTAATCGTGCGGCAATTCGCCGTTGTTCGGCGAGCGACGGTAGTTGAATCGGAACACTTGCCACTTCTTCAGTCCGGATTCTGGGAAGCTGCCCGGGGGTTTCCGCTACTGGTGCCGTTCGAAGGTAAAGCGGACTGCGCATGAAGAATGCAATGAACTGAGCATCCGCAATCGATTGATTGACGGAGTACACGTACTGATCAACGGAGCAAAGCCCATCAAACTCAGCGACCCAGACTTTGTTCAAATAGGGCCTCAAATACCCGTAGACTATATCCCCCTTGAAAAAGCGCGGCTTCCGACCCGTCAACTGCGACATCTGAATCTTGTCGGCGCCGATCCGACATCCAGTGTGAGACTCAATGTGCTGAAGGCCAACAAAGACGGCTTCGCCAACGGGCTGATTTCGTGGATGAACAATGTCTTTACGTAAATCCAGCACATCGCCAAGGTGTCGCGTGACACCAGTTGCTGCCGAAATCGGTTCCAACGGTCGATTGCGATCTTTCATATTGCGAACAACGTCTCCTTCGTCCGGCGCATCAGATCAGCCGGATTGCCTCCGAGGCGGAGAGCTGAAAGCCCTTTTGCTTGTCGAATTTCATCGACATTCCACAACTCGCCGGTTTCCAATGCTTCTGTGCCGGCTCGCTCGAACTGCCTCACAACAGCCTTCAAGACTCGCGTCGTCGGTTGAGGTAAAGTCAGCATCCAGTCGGGTGGCGAGTAACCGAACCGAGCTGCTCGCTCGCTTCGTGTCAGAGGCTCAATACCGTAGGCAACGGCGGCAATCACGTCGAACAGGTCGTAGTCATCCATGTGCGACGCCTCCCGCAGTTTTTCCGGCAGCAGCCCCTGAGCCGTTAGCTGCTCCATCATTTCCTGTCGTACTTCGGCTTCCAGCCAACGCTGGCGAAAATCAACGAGCGACGGAACAATTGTCGTCAACTGTTCCACAAGCTTCATCTGGTACTGTTGCGGCGTGACGCGAGTCAGTCGTCCATTGATGTCCAGCAGATTAAATTGGCCCGCATCTTCCACGCGAATGACGGTGCCTTTGACCTTGATTGCCGGATTTGGCGTCGGTGGAGTTGGTGGCGGCCCAGTCGGTGGTCCTTCTCCAACCTGGTCCGGGTCATCTTTCTTCGTCGCAGGTGCGGCTGTGATGAAATCCGACCCGAACAACGCTGTGGCTCCGGTGTAGTCGTAGATCCGAAACATTAGCTTGTCGGGTTCGTCGATTCGAGTTCCGCGACCAACCATCTGATGGAACAGGATCGGCGACTGGACATAGCGGAAAAAGACGATGTTCCGGACGCAAGGGACATTGACGCCCGTGGTGAGCAAATCCTTTGTGGTCGCGATGATGTGCGATCGTTGTCTGGTTCGCAGTTCCGGAATCAATGCCTGACCGTTGGAAGATGACATGCACTTGAAGGCGTAGGTCGGCACCCGCTTCTGCCCATGAGTTTTACACCACTTGCTGTAGAGGTTGTTCATTTCATTGGCGATCAGGTCCGCGTGATTGTCGCCGGCACAGAAAATGATTGTCTTCTGAAGCGGATCGTCATCGCCATTAGCCAGGAGTCTATCGAACAGATGTTCGCTCATCGCCGCAACTCGCTCCGGGAGAATAAGCTTCGCCTCAAGTGCACTCGGCTTGCTCTGTATCGGAACGTCATTGGCACTGACACGCTGACCAGTCAACGCGTTTGAGAGTCGTTTTCCTTGGACATCTGCCCGCTGCACTCCACGGAGCCGTTCCGGCTGAATGTGGCCATCATGGAACAGGTCGTAGGTTTCCAGGGATGCCGGGGCAAGGTATCCGTCTGCAACTCCCTGCATGTATTCATATTCGTAGGCCGCTTCGCCAAAGTATTTGAGATTGTCTGCCAGTAGGCGTTTGTCTCGTTCGACTTGTGCCTGAACCTCGGCATCCTTGCACTCCGGCAGCTTGATTTCTCGCGGGGTTGCCGTCAGGCCAACCTGGATCGAATTGGCATTCTGCTCAAGAATCATGAACCAGTCACCCCATGCCGATCGATGGCACTCATCGATCACAATGATGTCAAAGTAATCGGCGGGGTAGTGCTTGCTGAAGAAGTTTGGATCGACATCTGGTTGATCTTCTTCCTCGTTGTGGTCACGTCGTGGTGACTGATCGAGGGTCTGGTAGGTGGCAATCAGCACACGTGCGTTCTTCTGAGGTTCTTTCGTGCTGACTTCAGCAGCATCGTTGCCAAAGGCTGCCTGAAAATCACCGAGTCCATTGTCTCGCAGTTCGGTCCGATCGCATACAAAGAGTGCGCGTCCCATCAACCCTGCATCGAACATCCGTTTGAGGAATGCGGCGGCGATTCGAGTTTTCCCGGCTCCCGTTGCCAGCGACAATAAGACTCGTGGTTTTTCTCCGGCCGCACGCTGACAAATGATCTTTTCAATGGCGGACCGAATGGCTGCGTCCTGATAGTATCGCAGGTAATCACGTCCCTGTGCATACGGCGTGAGTAGTGCGAGCAGAGCGTTGCGGTCTTGAGGTAAGCCGCGTCGATCAAGCGTCTTGCTGATCAACGCTTCCGGTGACGGGAATTCGGACATCGGCCTGGCTTCCGAGGTGATACCGTTTTCCTCATCATACTCGACGAACATGTGGCCATTCGAAGAAAAGACGAACGGAACGTGGTGCAGATGCCCGGTGCGATATTCGCGTCCCTGCTGTAACCCGTGTTCTGGTGGGAGTCCTTCGCGTTTCGCTTCAATGATCGCCAGAGGCATCGGTTCTGTGCCGGGCTCCAGTGGGCGACGCAAGACGTAGTCCGTCCGTCCCTTTGGCCTCCGACGGCCCTTGCCATACACAATGTCCACCGCAGGAAGCGTTTCCTCAATTCGAATATCCGGACGTTCCCAGCCACACTCAAAGAGTGCCGGGTCGATCAGATCGAATCGTGTTTGAGCTTCGTTTCGGGACACTGATTGGTGTAGTCGGCTGGGATCAAAAACATGTCAATCCTTCACGGCGATGGACGGACGTGGAAAGGTATCAGCCGAAGCGACGGCGTACAATCAGGATAGAGTTTGATCTGCTGATTCAGCCATTACTTACAACCACAAGCGGGCACAAAGATTTGTCGGATCTGGATGATCCTACCGAGTACTCTCAAATATCGTGCTTTGCTATATTTCCCAACAGCATCGCCATTGCAGCAAACGCCAAGGCAGTTGACGGTTGATGCTGGCTCCGCTGACAGTTCTTAACCTGTCAGACTTGATGCTCCACAAACAACGCCCTCAACAGCATTGAGCCGCTCGAAAAATTAGACTTGCCCCGACCGACGGAACGACTTCGACATGGATCCAGCAAAATCAGTTTGGCTCTATGAATGCCAAACCGGAACGAACGTCAAAGCCGCCGTCGAGCCGATGAATCGAGAATCGGCAAAATGGCTTTGTTCCGATTGGGTCGAGCCGAACTGGTGGACGATCTCCGACTTCCTGAGTCCACCTGATGAGCAGCCTGATTTTCACTGGGATTGGGTAGCTTTGCTGTCTCGGGATCAGAACAAGCCCGGTCGCAGGGCGGTTTGTCTGAGGACAGAGGACGGCATAATTCAGGGGGCGATGGTTTATCGTATCGGTGTCAATTCTGCGTTGAATGCGGAAAAGAAGGCGGTTTTTGTCGATCGAATTGCGACAGCACCGTCAAACCGGGAAGAATTGGTGGCAATGCCAGGATTTCGCGGCGTCGGAGAGGCTCTGCTACGATATGCTGTCGCAGAGAGTTGGTTTTACACGCTGGGTGGTCGCGTGAACCTGTTTCCAGTTGCGAATGTCGGGTTTTATGTGAACCGAAATTTCCAGCGGACGAGCGTGACGGATTCGGAAACGAACGATATTCTTTATGAACTTTCAGCGGAGGACGCTGAATCCTGGCTACGGGACTTTGGAGGCTTGTGATGGCAAAATCTACTCAACACTCAAATGATTCGATATCGGTGGTTGGTGGGTCTGACTTGCCAAACTCCATGGACCCGACGTGCTCCGATGATTTCAACGCACCGGCGAACGACCTGGATCGCCGATTGTATTTGTTGATGAAATTGAATCCGGACATCGACCTGAGTTTTCGTCTTGACGATCTCGCGGCAATGGATGACTCAACAAAGAAAATGTTGATTGGCGACATCCATTCACTGTTGAATGTCGCACCGTTGAAATCTTCGACTCTGTGATTTCACGACACGACGCGCTGGCGTTGTCCGCCGATGCCTTTCCGCAAGGCCCGGAAGCTTTATCGAGGCATCTACAGGTCCGCGTTGAAACCGGAGTCCTTACCGGGTGCGAAGGCTGGTGCATTCGACGGGGCGAGAACGCGATCATCAGGATCAATGCCGCTTCGGCAGCGACTCGGCAGCGATTCACACTCGCCCACGAATTAGCCCACTTGATTCTGGGGACGCGGCCAGATGTTTTGCGTGAGCCGTTTCGATCTGTCACGGCAGAGGAAAATGCGGCTGACCAGTTGGCAAGTGAATTATTGATTCCGGAGGGAAAAGCGAAATCATTCCTTGGCCAGACGTTGCCCATTGATGCCAAACGAATCGAACGGCTGGCAAACGCAGCGAATGTCTCCCCGATTATGGCGGCATGCCGCATCGTGAGTATGACGGGCGAACTCGGTCTCCAGAACGCCGCTCTTGCATTCTTTGATTCCAATGGGTGTTACAAATGGCGGTATTCGTCCGGGTTGAAATTCACCGACGACGATGCCACTCGGCTTTACGAGCAGGTGACGGCCGCGGTAGCCCCCCTTCGTGTTCCCAATCACGATGGAAATCTCATCGTATGTTCTGCAATCAACGCCCAGCAATACACGGCACTGCTGTTTCAACTGCTGCCGCCGGAAATTGCGAGTCAGAAAACAGTTGAAGAGCGAACACAAGAACTCCGGCTCAAGCTCTTCGCTGGAGATTATTCGTTTCAGCAAAGTGTCGCCGCCAGTGTTGGTTCTATTCGCAATAAGTTCAGCCATCTGTCGATTGATGGTGCCCTTGCGGAGTTTGACGCAAAGTATCTTCAAACAAAATGGACCGCTGAACAGCGGCAGCGACTACTGTCAGCCGATGGAAGAGAGTTTTTGAGATTGGAACTCGCGAAGTCCTGTCGTGTGGAATGATCCTTGACTTGCCGTTGTGTCTGGCCGCAATTCTTCAGGGAGTATCGGCGGAGAAACCCGCACCCAGCCGTTTGGGTAAGCCGTGACGATGCATCCGGCTGATAGCCATTCTCTGCGGCAGGCTTCGGACGGGTTGCCGTGACTGCTTGTCTGACCGCTGCGAAAGATGGAAATTCGACATCGCAAATTGGGATGAGGCAGGATGGATTTCCAGTCGTTCAGGCTGGAGTGAATAACCTGATCCTGGATATCTCTTTCGTAATGGTCACCCAACTTGCGTATTTCTCGCAGTTGTCGTTGTTCCGACGCCGCACCGGCTGCTGCAAACAGTGCCGTCAGATTGACCGTTTCATTGTGGCCGCAGAGTGTTCCGCCGTCGAGCTGTTCGGTGAACTGCAGCAGCGGGTCAATTTCATTGACGGTGGAATTGCTATTTCGGAGGGTATTCGTCAGCAGTGAGTGTGTAGACTTTCGGCCATACAGGCCAATGCCCATTGGTTGGCCAGCTCGCATCCATTTATGCGTTCCCGTGACAACGAAGTCAGCCATGTCATGGATGTCATCCAGAGGGATGTGACAGAACGCCTGAGCCGCATCGACGAAGCAGAAATGGACTTCGCAGGTATCCCGAATCCGCTCTACGATAGCCGGGATTGGTACGCGAATTCCCATGTGATCCACAGCAGGCAGGAATAGCCCGTCGCAATGGTTTTCGGCGTATGCTCTGGCCAGGAACGACGTCACATCGCCTGCCGTCCAGCCTTTATTAAAGATGGCATCTTGCAGTGGGACCGTCGTGATGCGGCCACCTGAAGCGAATGACTGCCGCGTAACGACGTCCTGATACGTGGGCCAGCTCAGGTCGGTCGTCAGGACGTTGCGGCACACCTGAAACATGCTGCGAGCGGCAAGTTGCACCAGCGACAGCGAACGACTGGCCAGCAGCACGTTCCAGTCATCTGGAGCACCTGCCAACTGGCGGAGAGACTGTTTGAGTCCTCGAACACCGGCCCATGTCTTCAGGTCAGGGAAGCGATCCTGATAAGAATCCGGCCATGCGTTGTAGCCGTGTTTCAGGAATTCTTCGAAGTACAGCGTTGAGGGTGGGCGGATTCGCGATCTGTCGGGAATTTTTGTGTTTGAAGCTGGTCTAGTCCAAGATCCCTGAATCGCTGTAAAAAGGCGATAGCAACAAAGCTTTTTCAGGGAGCGATTCAGGGATGAACGCAGAATATCAGCGGCTGGA
>JBBQSE010000085.1:0-21575 GCA_038214195.1 Planctomycetales bacterium | reverse complement strand
GCGGGCGGAGATGGTTCGAGGGCTCGGGTTGACCCGCGTCGCTTACGACTGGCGTGATGTACATGTGCCGACATTTGAAGAAGAAATCCTTCAATACAAAAAGCACGACATTGAGTTCTTTGCGTTCTGGGGCTGGCATGATGCTTTTGAACCGCTGATCGAAAAGCACGGTATTCAACCGCAAATCTGGATGATGTTTTCCGCTCCTGCCGAAGGAACGCAGGAAGAAAAAGTGAAAGCGGCTGCTGAGGGCCTGCTGCCGCTGGTTGAAAAGACACGCAAGCACGGCTTGAAGCTGGCCCTGTACAATCACGGAAGCTGGTCGGGCGAACCGCAGAACATGATTGCCGTCTGCGAATACCTCAGGACTCATCACGATGCCGCGCATGTGGGAATCGTCTACAACCTGCATCACGCGCACGAGCACATTGCGGACTTCGCGGAACAGTTCAAAATGCTGCAGCCGTATCTGCTGTGCATGAATCTAAACGGCATGAACGATGGGGCTCAGCCAAAGATTCTGCCGATCGGAGACGGCAAACACGACGTCGAGATGATTGGCTTGATACGCAATTCCGGCTACTCAGGACCGGTTGGAATCCTCGACCACCGCGAACAACTGGATTCGGAAGAAAGTCTGAAACAGAACCTCGTCGGTCTAAAAGCGGTCCTTGAAAAACTGGGGGACACGGTTTCTGCGGCGACCTACGAATAGCAGGCGATCACACGGTGTCATCGGCCTTCCGTCCAAAAACTCCTGCTTAGTTTGACATCGCTATTTTTTTTGCAAATTAGTAACCCGAAGCGTAAGCGAGGGAATGATTTAGACGCAATCCCTCGCTCACGCTTCGGGCTACAAAAATGCACGATTTCCGCCAAAACTGGCGCTGTCCAATTTAATCACAAGTTCGGAAAAAACAGCACTCCGCAGATCACCGCAACAAGGCCCGCGAAGCCGCCAATGGACACGACAGGGGTCACCGTGCGGAGTCCCTGGCTTTCTGTCATGCCGCTCATTCGCGTAATCACAAGGAAGCCACTGTCGTTCATCCACGGGAACGGCTTGGAACCACAACCGACTGCCAGTGCGACATACAGTGGTTCGACTCCGGCGGCTCCGGATGTCACCAGTCCGCCAAAGACACCCGCCGCAGTCATCATCGCCACGGTCGCAGAGCCCTGCGCTGTGCGAACGACCGTCGTCACGAAAAAGGCGGCAAGGACGATTGTGATCGGAGAGGCTGCGGGAATTTGCTGAAGCAACTCCGCCACGGCAGTTTGTTCCATCATCTTTCCGTAGGCCCCGCCTGCTGCGGTGACGAGGATGATGGAACCGGCACTGGTAATAGCGGACTGCATTCCCGCCGCCAGCTTTTCACGGCCGGGACGTCGCAGTCGAACAAACGTCCATGTGGCCAGAGTCGCTCCAATGATCAAAGCCATGTTGCGTTCACAAACAGCTTCAAGAATCCGACAATACGGCTTCGAGATCGTTAACGATCCGACTTGCCACAGGCCGGTCTTTTCGTCAAAGCCCGTTCCAAATGCCATGAGTGCCACGGGAAGGAGAACCGGGAGCAGCGATTCCCAAAGAGGCGGTCGTTGAACGGATTTGTCCGTGTCCAAAGCTTCTTCCGCAGCGTCTGTGCGTTCAGAGTTCGCAGATTGGAATTCCGGTGGAACGAGCGGGCTGCGTTTATTCGCCCAGTAGGCAAACGCCACACCACAAGTCGACGCGAACGCTCCCACAACGATGCCTCCAAACATCATGGATGTGATGGGGACGTTAAACTGTTCGGCAATAAAGAGTGGCCCCGGCGTCGGTGGCACCAGCGAATGAGCCATTGTGCCTCCGACGACAATCGCCAGCACGCACAACAGATAGTTGCGACCGGTCCGGTGATACAGCGATTTGGCGAGCGGAATCATCAACAGAAAAACGGTGTCAAAAAACACGGGAATCGCCAGCACAAAACCACTAAGAGCAAAGGCCGCCGGAGAGGCTTTTTCGCCCAACACTGACAGAAACGAACGCACGACCTGATCAGCCGCTCCGCTGTGCAGCAGGCAGTATCCGATAATCGATGCGGCAACAATGAGAATCGCCAACTTGCCCGCTCCGCTGCCGAATGCGTTGGTGACGCGGAGAATTGGACTTTGCGACGCCATTTTTTCCGCAGTCTGAATTTCGGTGATTGGAGCGATTCGGAATGAGACCAGATCCGTGCGAAATCGCGATGAAATTCCCATTGAATCAATTGCGTAGCGATGCGGCGGAGTCAGATCGCCCTTCGCATTTGATGTTTGATCGGCCAGTTTTCGCAACCTCCAGCGATACTTATTTTCATTCAGCGATCCCCATGCGGAACCGGGCAGTGGAGTCCACTCAACGGAAGTGTCAAGTTCCCTGTCTGTCGCGACAATCGCGAGTGCTTCCAAATCCTGCCGCAGGTTGAGGGCAATTTCTTCTGATGGAAGGACGGTAACGGAGACGCTTTTTGAGAGAACTTGTGACCGGACCACGGCATCTGGGCTCGATAGTGCCGCAACCAGCAGCGCAGCCAGAATCAGGGCCACAAACGCGTGCATCCGAAGCAACAAAATGCCACCGATGACGACGATCAGACCAATTGCCAGCACAACAACGGTCGGCATGTTCGGGCGCTTTCCAGCGATGTTCCGGTCAGGACCGTTCGCGAAGGGAGCGGCGAGACCGAAAGGAGGACACTGTAGCAGGCACGTTCCCCTTCCGACAAGTTCTTGCGATCCCTGTTGCAGCGTCGTGAGGCAGACTAAACTCTGCGATGATCCCATTCCTCACTCGCAGAGTCGAGCACTATGTCTCCTTCGAATTCCAGAACGTATTCTCTGTTGCGACGTTTTGTCGCCGACTACGGCATGGTCTTCGTCCTGCTGATTCTGATGGCTGGCTTCAGCGTCCTGACGATTCAGCCACAGCGGCCCACCGGAGCCGATGTAGGCACAGCGATCGCGGAACAGATTTTGACTCGATTTGGAAACGCGCCGAATGTCATCATCGGTGTTCCGGGATCTGATGAGGATCAGGCATTCGCCGATGCCGCGCGAGCCCGCCTTAAGAAGTCCGATGCCACCATTATCGCAGTCGCGACGGGCCCGATCGACACGCGGCAGGCGTTGCAACGGGCGGTGGATGGCGGGGTCATTGTTGATGCCGTGGCTCTCACCGGCAGTTCGGCAACCTGGACCTTCTTCGACAAATTTCCCGATCTGACTGCGGATCGCCTGGTTTCACCCAGCACCGGTAACTGGCCTAACTTCCTCAAAGCCAGCAACCTGATCGGCGTCGCCAACCAGACGGCTGTCTATGCAGTGATTGCGATCGGCATGACGATGGTCATCATCACGGGAGGAATCGATCTGAGTGTCGGCTCGCTGGTCGCTCTCGCGTCGGTGATTGCAACGGTCATTATTCGTGATAAAGGTGGCGGTCATTTGGCGTCCGCAGCGACCGTGGCGCTGGCGTGTCTGGCAGGCATCATGGCGGCTGCGGTTGGAGGGGCGTTCAATGGAATCATGATCACCGCGTTTAGGCTGCCACCTTTCATCGTGACCCTGGCAATGATGCTGATGGCCCGCGGTTTTGCCAAACGCCTGTCAGAATTTGAGTCCATCAACGCGGTCCCGCCGTCATTTCGGATACTCGGAAATGGAAGTACCCTCGGGATTCCGAACGCAATTCTGCTGATGCTGGTGCTTTATCTCGTTACGCATCTGATCATGAGTCGATCAGTGTTCGGAAGATATTTGTATGCGATCGGCGGCAACGCGTTGGCGTCTCGACTGTCCGGCATTCCGGTCAAGAAAACAACGCTGATCGTCTACATCATCTGCGGCGCGCTCGCCGGTCTCGGCGGTATCATGGTGTCTTCACGACTGAACGCGGGAGATCCAAAATACGGGACGATGTACGAACTGGAAGTTATCGCGGCGGTCGTCGTGGGAGGCACCTCGCTGATGGGTGGGGAAGGCCGAATTCTGGGGACGTTGATTGGTGCCTTTATCGTCGCCGTGATTCGCAACGGAATGAATCTGATGGGAGTGAATCCCGACAGCCAGGATATGGTCCTCGGGGCGGTTCTGCTGCTGGCCGTGCTGTTGGATCGTCTGAAAAGACTCAAGATGGCGGGCGGATGAACTTCGCCTGGGAATTAAGATACTCATGTCGTACATCTGCGTTGGAAAAATTTAGACTGGAGAAAGAACGATGTGGCTGCGTAACTTCAATTACGGTTTGGGAACAGGTGCCTGGCGCGCAGTGCGGATACCGACGTTTGCCCTGATGTTTTTGCTGCTCGCGGTGATACCGGTAAATTCCATGGAGTCCGGATCTGTCTCAAATGAATACCGATTGCTTGTCCCGCGTCAGCTGCTGGCTATGCTGCATGCGCCGGAAATTCAGCAGGAAATGAAGCTGACTCAGCAGCAAATCCTGGAGCTTGAAACACTGTTCGCGGAAATTGATGCCGCATGGTTTCCATCTCGCATTCAACCTCTGGAAAAGCAGTTTGAGATTATCGAATCGCTGGAACAGAAGGTTCACGACTGGTTCGACAGGCACACGACGAAACAACAGCAAGTCCGGCTGCGACAACTGGAGTTGCAGTCTCAGAGTGTGCGTATGCTGCTTCGCAACGACGTTGCGGCGGAATTGAAGCTGGATGCAAAACAGCAGCAGCGAATTGCTGAACTTGCGAAGGTCAATGATGAAGCACGAAAGCTTGCGCAACAGGCGGTTTCACGCGGCGAAGCTGTTGAAGACTTGCAGAAGAAGGTCACAGAATCTGCAAAGGCGGAACAAGACGCATTGAAAAAAGTGCTAAGTTCTGGCCAGCGTCAGCAGTTGTCAGGCATTTTGGGAGCGTCGTTCGATCTGGCCAGTCTCAAGCGAATCTATCCGATGGCCCCTGAATTTGTGCCTGTCGAAACCTGGATCAATTCCACGCCACTGACAATGAAGGGCCTCCGCGGCAAGGTTGTATTGGTCCACTTCTATGCGTTTCAGTGCCACAATTGTCACGCGAATTTTGAGATCTATCGGCGCTGGCATGAACAACTGCGAGAGAAAGGAGTTGTCGTCATTGGAATACAGACGCCGGAAACGGCTGGTGAGCGAGATCCGGAAGCCGTAAAGACGGCCGCCACAGAGCGCAAACTTGAATTTCCAATCCTCGTTGATCTGGCGTCAGAAAACTGGAAGGCATGGGGAAACACGATGTGGCCAACGGTTTATGTTGTGGATAAAAATGGTTACCTCCGCCACTGGTGGCAGGGCGAGCTGAACTGGCAGGGCGCAACCGAGGACAAGACGATCGAACAGGTCGTCGAAAAGGCACTCAAGGAGCCGTACGCAGGGAAGTAACTTGCGATTTGCGGTAGCGCGGTGAGCGATGTCAGCCACTGGCTGCTTCAGCTTCGGCCTTCTTCACAGCGGCATGCATCTTCGCCAGGCCAGTTTTGGCGACTTCGAGCGGGTCCTGTTTCCAGTACTCCCGGTTGAAGAGTTCCAGCGACAGCACGATCTCGCGTGAGCCGCCCGCGATCGAGTTCAGTATCTTCGACATGGGCGCGATCCCGTCACCAGGATAAACGCGATCCGCGTCGCCCATTTTTTCACGCGACGGAGTGGCCGGGTAGTCGTTGACGTGAAAGACCTGCAGCGCATGGTCGCTGAGCAGATCCAATCCCGTGAAGTCGGAGCCTCCCTTGAAGAGATGATAAATGTCCAGCAGCAGGCAGGCCTTTGGATGGCCGGTTTCACCGACGACATACATCACTTCGCCAAGGCGGGACAGGTTCTTCGAAAAGCCCCACACTTCCAGTTCCGGCACAACGCCGGTCTGATCACCGACTTCCAGAAGGGCTCGAAAACGTTCGGCGACCACTGCGAGATCAATCTTCGGACTGTCACCCGAATTCGCGCCGACCGGCGGCGCGGCAATCCGGATACCGCCAATTTCCTTCAGCATGTCCATGTCACGCTTCGCTTCCTCCAGAGCCGCCGCGCGCCGCGTGTCATCGTCAACAATCCATTGAGCGAACCCGATCGCGCTTTCGACCGTCAGTCCCGCATCGGAAATACGCTTGCCGAGATCTGACAGCTTGCCGCCGCCATTTACATAGTCCCGGAGCGTCGGAATCCACGGTTCGATTGCGTCATAACCGGCTGCTGCGGCGATATCGACCTCTTTTTCAATCCCCAGTTTCGGCTCGCGAATCGTGCTGGTATTCAGGCAGTACTTGATTCGTTTTGATGGTTCGGATTCAGGGCGACTCATGGAACCTGCGACCGCCGTTGAATGCGCAAGATTCAATCCCAGCCCGGCACCAGCCAGCAAAGCGGATGAAACAAACTTTCGACGACTACTCAACATTGATGGTCTCACATGGAACTTCGAACGGTCAAAAATGCGTCTGAACGACGACTCATGGAATCGACAGGTCTGAATCATAGCGATCCGAGCATGACCCTTCGAGTCACAAGACCATGCAACAGAAGTCACAGAGTTTTCGGGTTTTCTTTATGGTCTTAGTCTATTTTCGGTTTAGGTTTGCTGGCCTGATACCATCTTGCAAGATATTTTTTGCATCAAGCGGTTTATAATGGTCTTGTCAGTCGGAACGCGCCAGCGTCCGGTTCTATGACACGTGAAATGTTTGAGGTGATTTCGTGGCGTTGATTAACGTTTCCAAACAAACGCCGTCTGGCGCGCCTACTGAGCACCCGCCACTTTGTTTGCTTCCCGGAATGACGTTTGACTTTCCTGTCTATAGTCGCATGCAGCCGCTTCTGAGGAATATGACGGTCGTCGAATTTCTGGAGCCGGAACCACGTGAATCGTTGCCGCATTATGCGGCTCGGATGGCCGAAAAGTTTACACCGCACTGCTTCATTGGAGGGGTTTCTTTTGGCGGGATCTTGGCGCTGGAGATATCGCGTCTTCTTAAGCCGCGGGGATGCATTCTGATTTCCAGTATCCGCGTTCCGGATGAATTGCCTCCCTGGCTGCGGATCTGGCGAATTCCGGGAGGCTGCATCTGCGGTTGCGTCCTTAAGCTGGCTGGTGATCTGGCGTCGATCGTTCCGAAACCCGTTCGTCGTGGTTCCATTGCGAGGATGGCGAAACTGTCCGGATCTGGCGGCATGTGGCACCGTTGGGCCAGTTCGGTTGTTCTGGACTGGCATCCGTCCAAAGAGAGAATTTCATTTCCTTTGATACACATCCACGGCGACTCGGACACCACATTTCCCGTTCGATACGTCACACCCGACGTCATTATTTCCGGAGGCCAACACGCATTGCCAATGTCGCATCCACAGGAAACGGCAGACGCGATCAGTGCTTTTATGAATTCGAACTCGTAACGAGACTGGTTGCGCCTTCGATCAGCAACGGACCGCTCGTTCTTTCAGGTTTCATGCCCCACCGTAAGTCGCTGGCTGGATCAAATTTGTTTTTGTACTGTGCAGCTTCAATTGACAAATCCTCGATTTGCAATTCCATCATGTTGCGTCATTGCCTGATCTTCTTGAAAGGACAACGCTCTATGCCATTCGCGAATGTCGTTCGCAAATTTTCCGTCGCCGCATTTCTTCTCTCCATCATGGTCGTAACCGGAGGCAGAGCCTGCGCACTTCCAGATGAAAAACCGGTTCAGGGCTCTACGAGACAGGTCGATCTTGGCAAGGACGTGACGCTCGAAGTCGTTTATATCCCGCCAGGCGAATTCGAAATGGGTAGCACGCCTGAAGAAAAAGCGTGGGCAACGGGCATTGAAGGAGGTGCGACCCCGGGGACGGAGCGTGAGTCCTACGAAGGCGAAGCGCCGCGTTTGATGCGGGTCAACGATGGATTCTGGATGGGGCGCACGGAAGTTACCGTCGGGCAGTTCCGGCGTTTTGCCGATGAATCCGGCTATGTCACCGATGCGGAGAAACCTGGCGGTCATACGCAAGTGTTTGATCCGAGTTGGGAAATTACGGCCAAGGCACCACCGCATCCGTGGATACCGATGGAAGGCAAAAGCTGGCGCGATCCAAATTTCGCCTTTCCTCTGCGAAGCTCCTTTCCCGTCGTCTGCGTCAGCTGGAATGACGGCCGAGCGTTTTGCGAGTGGCTAACAACAACCGAACGAAACGCCGGGCGATTGCCGGAAGGTCTGGAATACCGCCTGCCCGCCGAGACCGAATGGGAATACGCCTGTCGTGGCGGTCAACCGCGGGCTGCCTTTTGGTGGGGCGACGATCTGAAGGACGGAGAAGGCCGATTCAATATCTCCGCTATCGATTTTCTGCCGGAGCGAAACAAAACGTGGCCCCTTGCCAAAGCACCGTGGAGCGATGGTTTCGCCTTTGTGTCACCCGTTGATCAGTACGGAGAAATGGGCCGCAATGGTTTTGGTATGGCTGACATGTGTGGCGGCGTCTGGGAAGTGGTCCTGGATCATTTCGATCCCAAGGGAGGCCACGAAGAATTGTTTGTCGTCGAGACGAACCCGCGTCCTGTCTGTCGCGGAGGCAACTACTTTGATGTCCCCGGCAATGCGCGTTGCGCCGTCCGACTTGGTCTCGCTGGCCCGAGCTATTCAGACAGCCGCGATGGATTCCGCATTTGTCTGGGCGTGCCGCGTGGGAAGTAAGGCGAGCGGCAGATGGTGTAATTCCCGAAAAGAAGCCCGGCCTCTCGAAGAAGCCGGGCTTCTGGTGACAAATCGTTTTCCGCCGCTCGTCTAGCCACGGAAGACACTGAACACACGGAAATCTCGCGAAGAGAAAGGCGCAATGAAAAGCTTAAAGAACGTCGGCAAACTATTGCTCGCTGTCGCTGTGATGGCCGTTGTCTTTTGTGTATTCAAATTCAGCGGCGACTACTTTTCGCTGTCAGCTCGCTACCAAAGACAACACGATGAAGTCTCGCTTCGTTCGCTGCTTGCCACTCAAATCAAACCGGGTGATTCCAAACAGCGTGTCTCGGAACTGCTTGGTCCTGGCCAGCCGGATGATGGCAGTTACCGCTCCAGATTGCTCGAATGGCAGTCCGGTCCTCATTTTCTCCGTGAGTTCTTTCCCGAAGGCGTCCGAGAATCGGATGCCTTCATGTTTTTCGATTCCAAGCCAGGGGGGCGTTACGAGTTGCAGTTTCGGGACGGCCTGCTGATCAACTTCGATCCGACGAACTATGTCGGTCCTCCTCTTCTGAATGATCTTGGTTAAAGCGACGACGAAAACAGATCAGGCTCCTGCGATTCATCCGTGATTTCCGTTTCATCCGTGGTTGCAAATGCGATTCCCGCTCCGGTAGATCTAGTTTGTGTGCGACGGCGGCGAGCAGTCACGCAATACAAAAATCCGGCGTATAAAGGAGAATGTTCGAGTGGCGTTGAGTCCGCAGCAATTTGAAGAACGCGAATCCAAGTGCCGACGATTCCTTCGATATGCGAGGACTCTGGGAGTTTTGAATCTCCTGGTTGGGATAATTGCCGCATTTGTACAAGCTCGCAACCCTCGTACATGGCCATTGCTTTTGGGCTTCATCGCAATGGGAATTCCCGTTGGTTTCTCTCTGCTTCTCTACGTTTCCATATTTGTCCGTCGTGCCGAATTTGTGCGCAAAGAAAAATGGTTCTTATTTCGATTCATCTTTTTTGTGCTGGTCGTATTCAGTTTCTTTTTGCCGACCATGCCCATTGCGATCGTGACGTTTTTCAGCCTGCGAAAATGGCTCGAATCGGAAATCCCTGATGCCGAGGACGACTGAGCGTGTGGACTGTTGTCGTTTTCCTCAAACATCCTGTAATTCAACCGTCACCGGCTGTGAATTCCACGGAGCGTGGGGAACGTTGCCTTGCGACAACGCGACGACCATTCCAGCAGCCGCCAGCAGCGTGGGAATCGTGATGACCGCAAACACAGGCGCGGCGGCGAGACGATGAAGTTTGGTGCCTTTGCGCCATTGGTGAATTCCAAAGCCTGCGGAAAAGATGCTCAGCCAGACGCAGCCCACGACAACTCCCAGGCTGGCGATGCGATCTTTCTGAATCGATTGCCGAATCTGCCGCACTGCCATTTGATCCACGGCTTCGGGGAATTCCAGCAGGGCGTAGCGGATGAGGAATGATTCTTCGCCCTCCGTCTCGGTGCTCATCATTTCCCAACGATCAAACGAGTCCACGATGCATTTCTTTGCCGCAGCGCGGGGCAATTCCATCCGCACAATCCGGGCCTGATTGTGCAAAGCTGGATTCATCGTTTCCGTGACCGATGCGATATGCCGTTCGAGCGCTTTGTTGATAGCCGCGTCGAGTGGCGCTTCAACATCGTCTCCCGACAGGATCGCTTTAGTCTCGACGACAATTCGGCGACCATCCGGATGCTCTATCCAATCCGGCGTCGGCCGAATCAATGGAGCGACCGTCAGCCTGCCGTCCGATTCTGCCGGTAGCGCAGCAGAGTCAACAGCCAAGTTTCGGTCGGAGATGACATCTTTGGATTGTTCCACGAGAGAAACAATCGAATTGGCGATCGATTCCAGTCCACCGGCGGCCAGCAGCGGCTTCACCGGCACTGTCGCGCCAACGGGGGGCGTGAGTGGAATCAAGGCATAGGTCTGTCGAATGCGGCCCGGTAATTCGGAATTGAACGACTTGAGCATCTCCTGACCTCCCACGCCCAGCAGCAGCTGAACCATGTCGTCCGATGGCTGAAAGATAACGACATCGCCGTTGTCAGATTTTGCTGCCTGGCCCAAAGAAGACCCTCCCTCGGATGCGCCTGCGGATTCGAGATGCGATCGCACCATTTGTCCGAAGCGAGCTGCAAGTGCCTGCAACTGAACCTTCCGAGCCTCCACGAAGGCCGCCTTGTCAGCATCAGCCGGAGCCGTGTTTTCGACCGCTGCAAGTGGACTTGTCCCCGGCGCGTCCTCGGTGACAGTCATCGGCTCATCCAACTCAGCGGCGTCGGCTTCCGCAGGCAAGGCTGGGACAGCGGAGATCCGAGGCATGCGAGGAGCGACAGGAAGATCAATCGGAATCATCCGTTGTGCCTGCTGAGTTGTTTCAGCCCTCACTCGAATCGCCTCGGAAAGATCTATCTCATCGCTTACCTGTGCATGGCTGGTCTCAACATACGGTGTCACGGACCGAATTTGCACAAACGCGAGTAATGCGATGGCGAAAATCCCGACGATAGCTGTTCCAGTCACAACCAGCGCCGTCCCGACGCCAGACCAGGCACCAATCTTCCGTTGATGGTGAACTCGTCGCCGCTCGGCGAACGACTTGATCAGCATTGCCAGCAGGCTCAGCAAACCAAGTCCCACTGCGGCAAAAACGACGCCGAAGAAAAGTAATGTGATCACAACTCACCTGCCAATCCAACAACTATACTATGTGACCCGCTGCGGCCGGAGCGGCCACAACCGGGTGTCGTACCTGAGCCAGAATCGGTCCAGCTGCCTGAGATGAACCCGGTGCGGGAGCCAGCAGACGATCCTCCTGTGGTGTCCAGCCGGACGACAACTGCACAACAGCGGAAATCGCCAGAGCCCAGGTGGCCCCCAACTGCTCAGGAAACGGCAGCAGGGCTGCCAGGACGACTCCCAGAAACAGTGTCACCAGCGACGTCGAGATCCTGAAGCGGGATTTGCGAAAGCTGTCGACCTGCCACCACCAGCGGCGAATCAGGAACAGCATCCCGAAGAACATCATGAATCCGGCCATCGTCGGCAACCCGCCATCCACAATGTGCAGTCGTCCAATCCTGCCGTTGTTGAAGACACCTGTGCCTTCCGCATGCAGCAACACGGTTTCGTCGAGCATCAGAAACTGCTGCAGGACTGCCGCGCCGGCACCGACCCCCAGGCCAATGCTGCCCTGAATCAATCGTCGCACATATGCGTCACCGGTTCGACCCTCCCACATTTTTGCAGGCACAATCAAAGCCCAGGCCGCGGCAAGTGTGACCGTTCCAAAGAATGCGACGTCAGCGGGATTGGGTAACATGTCGGTCGCCAGATGCACAGCCGTTGTGACGAGTGCCGCAGCAGCCAGCGAAATCGTCATCGACGTCGTCATGTCTGTCGCTCGCTGACCGACAGGAATCTGTCGTACAGTGGCGGGCGTGTAGATTCTCGCTGGCGTCAGCTGCTGCACGGGCGGCGCGTATCGTGGCTGCGGAGCGACCATCACAGGGATCGGCTGTGTCTGCGCTGCCGTTGGCTGAGGACTTGGGGGACGAGGCTGAGTATTAGCCACCTGCGGGCCGTGCTCGCTGACGGGACTTGGATTTGGGTTCGCAAAGAACGTGCGATACACCAGGTAGCCAAGTCCGCCGATAACGCCCCCAGCGGTGAGCGGCCGGAAGGCTCCGGAATGTAGAATCAGCCACAACACCGCGCCGCATGCCACCCATTTGACAGGAGCCGGAACTTTCTTATTCCAGAACGCGACTAAAGCATTCCACGTTCCATTCAGGCCAGATGAGGCCGCGACAGGTGCCGCGTCCGACGGCCCCAGAAGCGTTGTCGCCATCGCCGGGCTGGATCGCTTCGCAGCCGGAGTGGACAGGAAAACGGGCGTCGGTTTTTCGATCTCAAAGCCGGATTCCTGAACGGCCTTGCGGAAGCGACGTTCAAGTTCCTCCACATCACTGATGCGGCGATCCGGATCCTTTTCCAGCGCGGCGGCCAGGACAGGACGCAATCGTTCGGGCAGCACAGACAAATCCGGTTCCGCCGTGAGATGCTTCATCAGAATCTCGGCCGTTGTTTCGCCCTCAAACGGAACGCGGCCCGTGATCATTTCGTACAGGATCACCCCAAGCGAATACACATCGACCTCGCGACCGTAGCGGCCGCGTGCGACTTCCGGGGCCATGTAGTACACAGTGCCAACACTCTGCGTCTGCGCGCTGCGGCGGCTTTCCGAAATGTACTTCGACAGTCCCACGTCGCCGATTTTGACCTGGCCCGCTTCGCTGAACACGTTGGCCGGCTTCAGATCACGATGCACCAGTCCCCGGTCATGCAGAAAGCTCAGCCCGGCCGTCATTCCCTGCATCCAGCGGAACACTTCTTTCAGCGGCAGTCCTGCGGGATTTTCCTGGAGCACTTCGTACAGACCCTTGCCGCCCACATATTCCATAATGATCCAGTGATCGTTTTCGGCATCCTGCCGCATATCAAAGATCGTCACCAGATTCGGATGCTTTAGATTTAGACATTGCGAAACGCCGCGCAGCTCAACTTCCATGTTATTGTGCAGCAGCTTCATCGCGACTTCTTTGCCGCCATCCGTGAGCGCATAGTACACTTCACCAAAACCACCGCGATGAATCGCGCGTTTGATCGTGTATCCTTCCAGCGGTCTGGATTCAGGTGCAAGTGCAAACTTCATTGTACTGATCCCGGAAGTTGAACCACTATTCTCAGCGAATTGTGCTCGATCATGTTTTCAGTCTCTCGATCCGAAAGCGAAAATCGTCCCCGAACACAATCGCACCGTCTGTCAACAATGCGGAATCCCGCACTCGAGTCCCGTTCACATTCAGTGCCGCCTTGGAACGGCAGCGAAGGCCGTCGTCCTGGCGATAAATCACAACCATCTCAGGCCAGTCAGCACAGCACACATGATGATCCTTGCGCGGTCCCAGAAGAATGCTGTCGGTCATCAATATGATACCATTTGCCGACTGTGCCGGACGATGGTGACTTTCAAAATCTATCAAAGCGGAGCCCGCAAGCACGCTGGGAATGCGAAATCCGAGCCGAACTCGCTCTGCCAGACAGATTTCATCCCCCGTTCGCAGCAATGTCGGGCCACTGACCGCTCGACCCGAGACAACGGTGGATTGGTGTGGATGGATGAACCAATCTTCCCCATTTCGCAAAAGTGACGCATGCCGCCGGGACAAATTGGCCATCAGACAGATATCCGCCGTGGTGTCCTCCAGCGTTGGCCCGCCGATCAGGAATTGAGCACCGACGCAGAGTTGCCAGGCTCCCACTCCGTCGATCCACAGCATGAAACGTTCAGTCGGCATAGACCACTTCAATTCTCTGCAATCCGCTGATACTGGCAACAAATGGCTTTGAGCGTCAAATTCTTCAATCGCGGGCCAGATCATTGTAACATTTTCCTGCACGCGGTGTGGATTGATGTCCTTGTTCCGAGGCTCCTGCCTCGAAACACACTGCCCTGAGGCTCCCGCCTCGCGAGATTGTGACTGGAGGCAGGAGCCTCCGTGCAGTGCGTTCCAGGGCTGGAGCCCTGGAACGAGATTTCGAAAAACTGCTTCCGAAGTCTCACGACTCCGGCCACAAAAAAAACTCCGAGCCCGAGCCATGCTGCGAGCCCGGAGCCATGTGTGTCCCGGTGACTTTGCGAAACTCCGTTCCGCGTTGCTCCCCCAATGATCGTCATCGCTGTTGCAGATTTCATCCTGAGGCTGCAACAGCGAGCCAGCGACATCGCATGTCACTCAGATAGATGGCTGCGTACTTAGTTCCGCAACCGTGTCGTCGCTCTTCAGACCGAAGTGTGAGTCGATCTCGCCGATGATGTCTCCGCTCTTCGCGTCGCTTTCTTCATTCACTGGAATTCGACCGAAGACCTGGCCTTCGGTTTCCAGCACTGACTCACGTACGTCCAGAGCATGGTTCATTTCTTTGATCATGTTCTCAACATGCGCCAGATGCGAATCGTCAATTTCGATCGAGTTAATCGCTTCAGCGGCCTGGACCTGCTTTAGACGGGCTTCCAGCTGAGCGACCTTGACCACGAGATCCTGCTTGCGGGACAACATCGTGTCCAGCTTCTTCTGATTCGCTCGCAGCGTGTCGCGCTGAGCGGTCAGGATCTGACGGTCACGCTTGACGCCCTCTTCGACAGAGCAGAATGACTCGAAGCGATGAGCCAGATCAGATTCGACTTCGCCACGGCTGTAAGACACAGCTCGGTAAGTAAACGAATCGCGTCCGCTTTCCAGATCACTTCGCAGCGCGATGATGGCATCCTTCTGCTTCGTGAGCCCTGCTTCCTTGTCCGTCATCGCACGCTCAAGATCCTTCACATCGACGGATTGTTCCGCGACGATCGTCATGTGCCGACGAATTTCCGGGACCAGATTGTCCACTTCGTCACGAATGCGATCGAGTTCAAACTCGACGGAAATCTCCGACTTCACGGCTTCACGCACCTGGCCACCAAAGGTCCTCAGATAGCTGAACGAATCGGATCCCAGCAGCAATGCGCCCACCAGAAACAGCGACAGTCCACCAACAACAAACTTCTTCAACATCGATATTCTCCTCACCGGGTACCACACTTGATTCTAGCGGGCCTCAGATCCCGCAGCATGGGGACGTGGTTCGACGGCTATTTCGGTTGCTTAGGAGAATTCAGGATATTTTTCTGAAGATGCGTAAAGTTGTGTGTTTTTGGGTGCGAGCAGAGGGTCGGGAGTGGGGTGCGCGACAAATAGCGGTTTTGCGGAAATCTGGATTTTTTGATGAGGTGTTTTTTGTTCCAAAAACTCGATGACGGGTACCGCTCGACCGGACTTCCGCCCCTTGCCGGCTTGTCCGGCAGGAACGCAAGATTTGAAATTAGTTGTGCCATCATCAGCACGACCGCTCCCCTGCCCAGCTTGCCTGGCAGGAAGCCAAGTTTCGCAGCGTTACTCATGTTTCATCGTGCAATACTTTCCGTTCCGGTTGGACAAGCCAACCGGGGCGGCCTCGTATTCGTGTACGCTGGCTAATTACAAATCTTCCGCTCGTGCCAGGCGAGCTGGCACGGGGCGAGATCAAATGTTGCCTAAAAAACTTTTCAACAGATTGCTATTTGTCCCGACCCTTTCCTTCATCCGTTCCGGCTGCTTCATCACTGCACGTCCCGCATCCATCCATCCGGGTCAACGGGGAAGTCGTACGGATCGCCGTCAAGGCGCAGATGACCGGCTTTTCGCACGTCGTCAAAGTAGGCTCGGGAGACGCGGACTTTGGTGAGGTGCAGTGTGTCGGAGATTTGAATGATTCGCGCGTCTTCCGGTTCAATCATACCGATCGTTTGCAGAGCGGACTCAACGGCAGCTGCATCATTGGGCAGCGTGATTGGGATCATGGCTGCTTCCGGATGCAGGCCTGTGATGCAGTTGATCCGCGTGGATTCCGAATCGATTTGATCCACGCAGCGCTGCGTCGTGAATTCCGCCATTCCGATTCCGGTGGCGTTTCCATGTGTTTCCGGTGTCAGTGATCGAATCATGATGCGACGACAGCGAGTTTGATCCTGGTCCGTCGCGTTGTGATCGTTGTACTTGCGACCGATCACATTCGCATCCATGCCAACGCCGCTGATGTTCTTGCCGATGCGATCGATGATGAGCAGATCGACATCGTCAAAGGGCAGGCGAGGAAGCCAGCGATTGGCGAGGACCAGCAGTTCCGGCTCGCGTTGAGCAAAATCCTGCGGCTGCACGGCTTCCAGCAAAGCGGTTTCGTCTTCGGCGTTTTCCAGAATGGCCATTCCGCCACAGATACGACAGACGTTCAGGACCTGTTCCGCGACGGCATCGACGATCTCCGTAAAGCTCATCGTCAGAATGCCACGATGATAAATCTTGGCTCCTTCATGCTTGCCAAGCCCAATCAGCATCATCTTGTGCAGTCCGGATTCGACCGGTCCCACAAATCGAGTATGCGGCTTGACGCGACCTGCGACAAACACATGATCCGCTTCACTGGCATATTTATCGAAATGCACGGGCAGGCCGTTCGAGGTCTGAGCGACGATGACTGTTTCCATCGTCGCTTTAATTGGCACGCCGACGGATTCTTCCGTGATGCCGAGGCTCTTGAGCATCCGGACCTGTCCCTCGACCGTGCCGCCGCCGTGACTGCCCATCGCTGGAACGAGAAACGGCGATGCGCCAATGGAAGTAAAGTAGGCAGCGATCTCGCGGAGGATCAGTCCGATGTTGGCAATGCCGCGACTGCCTGCCGTGATCGCCACTGTCTGCCCCGGACGTATCTTGTTTTCCAGTCCCAATGACTGCATCTGCTGCCGTACTGTCCCCGTGATATCCGTCACGCACTGCGTATCGAACGTCTGGATGACATCACACATTTGCGGAAACCGAGCCACAGACGATTCCTTTTTTAAAAACTGGTTCATTCGATCGCCGCCGCGGCGTGCTGGTATTCTTTAATTTGCCGCTCGCTTTACTTCGCCAGGTCCACGCGCACCAGCTCCTTGTCGTTCCTCGCAAACACACTTTTCATGGCAAACGCCGGATGAGACCAAATCGTCATCCGACGCTGCACCGGGCGTGTGGGCTCAATTAGCTTCGCGCGACTGACTTCATCGTAGCCGGATTCTGTGAGATTGGCGATGATCAAGTCGCCCTGTTCGTTGTGCAGAAAGTACCGATTGCCCTGTGGAATAATGAAGGCATTCCACCAGCGACCGCTGCCAGTGGCTTCCAGTGTCTCCCAGACACGTTCCCCATTTTCTGTTTTGAGGCATCGCAGTTGACCGTAACTGCAGATGCCAAAGATGTTGTCCTTTGTGACGACCGGAGTCGGCATGATGGAATGCAGTTTGTCAGTCTGCTGTTCGTTGATGCCGTTCCCCTTCCATAAAATTTCGGCATGATCGGCGCTCACCTTCAACATGTGCGGGCCGTCGTAGAAGGACGTCAAAAACAGTCGGTCGTCCAATTTTCGCGGCATCGGGATGCACAGCCCGTACTTGATCGACCATGGCACTTCCCACAAGACCGTTCCCGTCTCCGGATCGAGGGATGAGACAGCCGATGGATGCCAGATAATCAACTGCCGTCGTCCACCAAATTCGTAGATCACAGGCGGGCAATAGCCAATCTCACGATCCTCCAGAGATCGCCAGAGTTCTTTACCAGTTCGTTTGTCGAAGCAGACGATTAGCCCGTTGTCGCTGCCGCCAACAAGCGTGATCAGTTTTTCTCCATCGACAAGCGGAGACGCCGCCATGCCCCAGGACGGCAGTTCCGTCCCAAAATCCTTTTCAAAGATCTTTTGCCAGATGATGGTACCGTCCTTCACGTTCATGCAGAACAAGTGACCCTGCGCGCCGATGAAGTACACACGGTCCTCATCGATCACCGGCGTCGCTCTGGGCCCGGCCGGATAGCTGACCGTGTACCGCACATAATATTGATGCTTCCACAACGGCTTGCCTGTTTCGGCGTCAAAGCACAGCAGTCGTTCGAATTCGCCATCGGCGATGCGGTCGGACAGAAAGACACGTCCGTCAGCCACCGCCGGACCTGAATACCCTTCATGGACTTCCGCCGACCAGACGCGAGGAAGCAGCCCGTCGGTTGCGAATTTGTCAACAATGCCATCTTCATGCCAGACACAATCCCGCTGCGGACCACCCCACTGAGGCCAGTCGTCGGCAAAAGTCGCAACATCAGCAGGAAGCATGACGGACGCCAGCCACATCACTGATGAGAGCCAAGTGGCACGAAATCGCGGAATTTGTTGAGTCAATCGCATTGAGATCATCTCGCGGGAAAACGGAAACGGAGGCTGCGATTGTAGAACAATTGCCTCAATTGGTCCCGCGTACCCGGCGATATCTTGTGAGACATCACGATCCGGGTCGGCTTCCGGCAGTTTTTGCGGCATAGCCGTGGTAATTTGACGTCCCACCCGACGCCGCACGCAACATGCGTCTTTACGCTCACAATTGTTTCCTGCTAAAACTCGCATTGTTCATGCCCGATTGCGGGCGGTCAAATCCCATGGATGGGAGCGAGTTCCATGCAGTTGTCGAAGTGGTGTTGGCTGTTGAGCACGGTCGTATTGTTGACGTCCTTCGGGTGCGGCAATTCCGATACAAGCGGCGTCGATGTTGATGGCGACCTGATGAGCGAACTGCTGGGACCCGATGTTGATGTTGATGTGCAGGCCGCAGCCACGACGGATCCAGATGGGCCGGAGTCAGATGACTCCACAGCGTCCGATACTTTTGCCACGCGGGCTGTCAGCAAGTCGTCCGGGGCAAACAAACACCCCAGAAGCAACACCGCCCCCGTTGGCGAGAAACTGGAACTTCGACTAAGTGAAGGCGATCGCTTTCCGCTCGTCAAGACGATCGAGCAAACGCTGGTGCAGAAATCCGATGTCGTCCCCGCGCTGGCTCACACAAGACTGGAACTGACGCTCATCATCACTGTCGAAGAAGTGAAGTCGGATGCGATCCGTCTGGCCGTGCAGTATTCCCGCGTATCCTATCAACATGACGTTAATGGTCAGCGATTGAATTATGACTCTGCCAGTCACCAGGGCGTTGTCCCGTGGGATGCGATTCCGTATGCCGGGATGATTAACAACGGGTTCTCGTTCTGGCTGGGCCGCGACAACAGTATTCGTGAGCTTGTCGGCTATCGGGATTTTCTGGAACGCTGCGTTGCCAACGTACCGCTTCAGCGTCGCGAGACTTTGCTTTCAGAAATCAGCAATCGATTCGGCGACGACGGCGTTGCCAATTTTGTGGATGATACGATCGGACTGCTGCCCTACGATAACACGGTCGATGCAGAATCCGCAACGCGCGTCATTCCAGGCGATGTCTGGACCCGCGAACGTCGATTGATGCAGCCCGTGCCCGTTCACCTGACATCATCGTACCGCCTTGTGTCACTCAACACCGCTTCTGCGGAGATCGAAATTACCGGGCGAGTCGCCAGTGGCGAAGCGGGTTCGCCATCGGAAGTTGGCCGACTGCGCATCCTGGGTGGACAGAGTCTGGGACGATGCATCGTCGATCGAGCCACGGGACTGCCGCTCGAGATGAACATGACACGCTTTATCAAAATGCAGCTCACAACATCCGACAACCAGTCGGTGATTCAGGAAAAACAAATCGAAACGACCGTGCGCGCGTTTCCAGAAATGCGGGGCGTGACTGTCGGTGTGCCGAAACCCAGTGCCACCATCCAGCCCGCAGGCGGGTTCCGCACTGAGCCAGGTTACGCTCAACCCATTCCGACACAAAGCGGTGCCGCTCAACCAGCCCGCGCGGTCTATCCGGACTGAGATTCTTGCGGGATCCAAATTCATGGCCGCTCGAAGCTAAGGACGCGTGCAAAAACAGTTTCCGTACGACGGACTTCCAGTCCGTCGAAAACCCGCGACGGACTGGAAGTCCATCGTACAAATCGGGATGTTGTTTTTGTACGCGTCCTAAGTGGATGAACTGAGTCGTTTTGCGGGAGTCGTGCGTCTGCGCGGGAACAATTGGGACGATTGTTGTATATTGGTATCGTCGTTCCTGCATGTTTTTCCCGAGAGCCAGGTCATGATTTGCCGCGTCCGTACATCTGTAGTCGTGCTGGGCTTTGTTTTTTCCTGTGTGGGCTCGTGGACTCAGGAAGAGTACCGACCAAAAATCGCTGATGCGTCAAAGGATGCAGAACTGGCGCTGAAAGGGTTTGTGCTGCCTGACGGAATGAAGGGATCGTTGTGGGCCGCTGAGCCGAAGGTCGCGAACCCGGTCGCGTTTACGATCACCAACGACGGTCGTGTGATCGTGTGTGAAACGTTTCGCCAGGAAGTGGGCGTCGAAGACAATCGCAACCATGCGAACTGGCTGGAAAATGATCTGCGGCTGGAATCGGTCGAAGAACGAGCCGCCATGTTTCGGAAGTACATGGGGGACGATGTTCAGAAGTGGGCGTTTGAACATGATCGGCTGCGGATGCTGCAGGACACCAACGGCGACGGCACGCTGGATCGTGACACGGTCTTCGCCGATGGATTCAATGATATTATCGACGGAACCGGCGCAGGGGTTGTGGAGCACAATGGACGCGTCTATTACACCTGCATCCCGGATCTCTGGAGTTTTGCCGACGCGGACCAAGATGGCGTATCCGATGATCCTCAGTTGCTGCACCACGGCTATGGTGTTCGCGTTGCCTTTCGCGGGCACGATATGCATGGACTGGTGGTCGGCCCCGACGGGCGGATCTATTTCAGCATCGGTGACCGCGGCTTTAATGTGATCTCAAAGGAAGGCACGCGGCTCAAACGCGTCGATACGGGAGCAGTCTTCCGCTGTGACGCAGACGGCTCGCATCTGGAAGTGTTTGCCTATGGCCTGCGCAATCCGCAGGAACTGGCCTTTGATGACAACGGCAATCTGTTCACGGGCGACAACAACTCGGACAGTGGCGATCAGGCGCGGTGGGTCTATGTTGTTCAGGACGGCGACACGGGCTGGCGGATGTACTATCAGTATCTCGACGATCGTGGCCCGTGGAATCGGGAACGCATCTGGTATCCGTATCGGGCTGACGAGGAAACAACAAACGTCCAGCCTGCGGCCACCCTGCCTCCGATTGCCAATCTGGGCGACGGCCCATCGGGGTTGACATTTTATCCTGGAGTTGGCCTGCCCGAACGTTATCAGGGCCATTTTTTCATGGCCGATTTTCGCGGCACGGCGGGGAACAGCGGAATTCGCAGCTTCACGAATACGCCGAAAGG
>JBBQSE010000084.1:0-21633 GCA_038214195.1 Planctomycetales bacterium | reverse complement strand
GGAGGAACACCGCGTTGGATGTCGATCAGCAAACGTGTCCAGTCCACTCCTGCCAGGTAACCTAGTTGCACTGCGGGATTTGCCCGAGGATTGGCATCAATGAGGTACGGTGTGCCATCCGTACGATCAGTAATAAAATCCAAACCGAGAAACCCGCTCCATCGCGTCGCTGCGCTCAGTCTTTCTGTGAGCGCCGCGATTTGAGGGTGATGGATCGATTCCCGATGGGACGAAGTTCCGCCGTTCTCCGGAAAACTGCGCAACGGGCGATAGATCACCTCGCCAAGCTTCCGCCCTTCGTGGCACAGCATCAGTGTATAAATCGGCTGCCCCTCGATCTTCTGTTGCACGAACGGCGGTTCGGCGTGACGCAGAATTTCTCGGGAATAGAGTGCGCCAAAGCGTTTGACCAGCGTCGGCATGGTATCGCAGAACTCCCTGCCGATGCTGTTATTGCTGTTAGGCAGCTTCAATACGACTGGAAACTGCAGCGACCGGACTTGCTGTTCAAGTTCGAGCGGATTCAGACAGTCTACCGTCGGAGGCGTGGGTATTCCCAGCTGGGAGCATAGGCGGCAGAGACTCGGTTTATGGTGCAGCTGCCACATCACTGAAAATGGCGACAGCAGCAGATTCGTCAGAGGCTCCACTTCTTCGCGGAATTCTGCGAGTAGCAACGACTCCTCAAACGTTGGCACAAGGAGGTCGTAAGGGCGTGACTTGAGCTCTTGAACGAGGGCGGACAAATACCCCGCCGGATTCTGTGAAACAGACGGTGTTCGCAGCCACTTCGTCTGCGCGATCGCCTTGCCAACTGACCACCTGTGATTGTCTGCTACCGTGACACACGCGCCGCTTGAGACGAAGCCCTGTACGAGTCGCGCAGCGAAAAACATCGACGTTCCGGTTACAAGTATTCGCATCTTCCCATCCTCGGTATTCGGACGCGGGAGGATTTTCGCCAACAGATTCCGATTGCGGAGTTTGATCGGTTCGCTCCATACATCGAACGTGTCGCGGCGGGCGAAATGACGGCCCTCTTCCCCCCGGTGAAGCTCTGCTGACGTTCGTGGAAACAAGCGCTACATCCGGTCACGCCAAGATTCTTCCGGTGAGCAAGACATGGTTTCGGCACTATTCACGAGATTGGGACGTTTGGGGCATCAAGGCCTATTCCGATCACCCCGAAATGATGGGTTCAGCTATCTTGCAACTCTCCGGCCCCTGGAATCTTGCCACCACTTCAGGAGGCTTCAATATCGCATCAATCAGCGGCATGATCGAGCGGTATCAGTCGCGCGTGGTTAACTTGACGTACGCCATCCTGCCGGAAGTCAAACACATTAAGGATCTCGATGCGCGGGGATACTGCATGATTCGTATTGCTGCTGCGCAATCGATTGGAATGATCAGCTCGGTAACACCCTCGTCTGTATTGCAAATTGCCGTATGGGTGGCTCAGTTTGGCCCGCGCCTGGTGCGCGATCTCGCTGAGGGGACTGTTGACAGGAATTTTGACATTCCCGGTCGCATCCGTGATCAAATTGCGGCGCGCGTGAAGCGACGTCAACCCCTGCTCGCACGCCAGCTCGACAAGGCGATCGAGCTTAACGCGGCAAGCGAGAGAGTTTCTGCGTGCTTTCGACGCGGACCTGCGCGACAGGGTCCATGTTTATGGAGTGTTGCGCCGCAATCGCTTACTCGCGATGCCACTCATTGCCCGGATCCCCACCGGTGAGTGGCGTCAGTTCATTGCGAGGGAAGTGGCCAGCCGCGGGCGCGGCGACAGTCAATACAAGCATAAGCCACTGGTGGCTGACCCCCAATTCCTCAGCTGCCTCAGAGTAATCGATACTCTGGAAGTCGAAAACGATGGCCAGATTCGATGTGCCATCAACTCCTAACCGCTCTTGTCCAGCAGAATTTCGGGTTCAACGACAAATGAAGTGCGCGGCCTGGAAATCAGCAACTATCCGATAAGTTCGAACTTAGCGAGATGGAGTGCGTAGAGTTTAGCGGTGAACTAATCACGATCTCGGACGTTGATGCCTTCGAGTCGGCCGGTTGAGATGGGGAAGTCAGGACGCTTCTTGGTTATCTCCTATCCGGGGCCATCGCGGCGACCTTGACGCGCCTCCCTGTGTTCCATCCGCACTTTAGTGCGATCGATCATTTTTGCACGACTCAAAAAGAATGCCATGGCATGAGCAACAATGCCAATGCCCCATCCGCCCGCCACCCAGAAAATCCACAGATTTTCCGGATTACGCCGGTAGTTCAACACGGCCAAGGCACTAACCACAACGATGTAGCACGCCAAATGAATCAAAAACCCGGCGTTGACGCGATCTTCTGCTTGCTTGTGAGTCACCATTTCGCACTCCTTAGTAATGAGGTTTGTCTGCTCGGAATCCATTCGGAAGGCTGAATTTATTCGACTCCGGATTGGGAGCAAGCGTCGTGTCAAACGCCCATTCTCCCTGCGTCAGTTTGTTATCGCTGTTGCTGATCTGAATCGTCACTGTCATCGCCAGAATCCCTTGTTTCCTGATGCGATTACGCAGGCTCAAGATGGCTCGCATCGATCCTTTGAAATAAAGATTTTCCTTCGCTGTTTCAGGAAGCGATTTCTGTGTCGCGAGTGACTTCGGAGTTCGCAAATTGCGTGCCGCAGATCAGGGGACAGGCATTCCGAGACTTAGAAATTGTGCAACACCCGCCCAGACTCGATAAACAACGTCGAAAAATCTGCGAGAGTCCTATTGAAGAAAGTAAAACACGATCGAACGGACAGTGACCAGTCTGACGGATCAGGTGTCAGAAACGCGGCGTCAATTACCTTGTTGCTGCATCCGTCAGAGAACATCCGATGTGCGACCGGGACAAATCGACCGCCATGCTGCCAGCGACACTGACGTACTTGCACAAATGAAATGAAGCCGCATAATGTTGCACTGCAAATAACTGCGATCTTGTTTTCTTGAGAAAATTCCTGGGCGACCAGACCCATCAGCTTTGCCTTCATTTAATGAGAGCCGAAATGAACGAAACCTCGACGCCACCACCTGCGATCGCGGAACTTACGATTCCGCTCGAAAGAGACGGGTTTCTGCGGACGTTACTCCGTCATCTTGCGGGGACGTTACAAAATGTAGTCGGACTTGAAGAAGCTTCTGGATTCGTCAGCGTCGTGGGACAGGAAATTGGCGACGAGATTAACCAGACGTATAAAAACGTATTGGCCGTATCGAGCCTGAACCGAGAACAAGTGGGCGAAGTCCTCGTCGATCTCAAACGTCGCATTCAGGGTGATTTCTACGTTATCGAGGAAGATGAAGACAAGATTGTGCTGGGAAATCGAGCCTGCCCCTTTGGAGACAAGGTCATCGGTCGGCCTGCTCTGTGCATGATGACCTCGAACGTGTTCGGCAGCATCGCCGCCGACAACCTCGGCTACGCGAAGGTTGTGATTGATCAAGCCATCGCCCGTGGTGATGCGGGGTGTCGTGTCGTGGTTTACCTCAACGCCACGCCTGAAGCACAGGCTGCAACAGGCCGGGAATACTTCCAGGGCTAGTGCCACACCATGACACCAGAACAATTCCTCCTCTTTGCCGAATCGTTGCCGGAACCGATGCTGCTTCTGGCTGGCGACGGCCTGATCTTCGCTGGCAACCGAGCGGTGGAGAAACGACTGGGGATTTCCGTTGCCGGGCTCCAGGGAAAGCGGCTGGCGGAGGTCGTCGTTGATTCGCCCGATGAGGTTTCTCGTTACCTGCGACTTTGCAGTCGCAGTCGTAGTCTGGTTCTCGGCGCGATGCGACTGCAGATCAAGGGCAGCGAGGGAATCGCCTGCCGATTGGAAGGCACTTTGATTAGCCCGAAGAAGGCGGGAGCGGCTGCCGTCCTGATGCTGCGATTGATGCCAAAGGAGTCGGCGGCGGGACAGTTCGTCGCCCTGAACCAGCGCATCGAGGAACTTGGAAGCGAAATACAACGGCGGAAATTGGCCGAAGCGGAGGCTCGTCAAAAAAAGGAATGGTTACAAGTCACGCTTCATAGTATCGGAGATGGCGTCATTTGCACCGATTCCCATGGGTGTGTGACGATGATGAACTCCGTTGCCGAGTTCCTGACCGGCTGGACGCAGGACGCGGCGCAGGGACAACCACTAGAGGTCGTGTTCCCGATCATTAATGAGCAGTCCCGCAAGCCTGTCGAGAATCCGGTCGGCAAGGTGCTGCAACACGGGGGCATTGTTGGACTGGCGAACCATACGATCCTTGTGGCCCGGGACGGCACGGAGCGGCCAATCGACGATAGTGCCGCTCCGATTAACGACGAGTCAGGGAAAATCCTGGGCGTCGTACTGATCTTTCGGGATGTCACGGAGCAACGACGCGCGGAGCAGGAATTCCGCACAAGTGAGGCGCGCAAGAGTGCGATCCTGGACACCGCCCTCGACTGCATTATCACAATGGACCAGAATGGAAATATCGTCGATTTCAATCCGGCTGCGGAAAAGACCTTCGGGTGGCTTAGGGAACAGGTAGTCGGGAGGGACCTCGCAGATTTCATCATCCCACCGTCGCTGCGAGAACGACACCGGAAGGGCATGAAACACTATTTCGCCACGGGCGAAGGCCCGGTCCTTGGCAAGAGGCTGGAACTTACTGCACTGCGATCGGACGGAACCGAGTTTCCCGTCGAATTGGCGATCACTCGCATTCCTGCGAATGGCCCACCCCTGTTCACGGCCTACCTGCGGGATATTTCCGAGCGTCAGCGCGTCGAGCAAAATCGCAGCGTCCGTCTCGCTGCGACTCACGCTCTGAGCGTGGCGGAAGGGTCGGCCGACGGGACCAGTGGAATACTCCAGGCTGTCTGCGAGAACCTTGGCTGGGAGGTAGGCTTTTTCTGGTCCATCAAACAAAGTCAGACGACGCTCGTCTGCACGACCGGCTGGCACAGGTCAGACCTCACAGTGGCCGACTTTGAAGCCGCCAGTTTCAACCGCACATTTGCAAAAGGCGAGGGGCTTCCCGGCCATGTCTGGTCCACGGGCAAACCTCGCTGGCTGCTTGACGTGGTGCGTGAAGCCGGGTTTCCCAGGGCTGCTGCTGCCGCCAGGCACGACCTGCACAGCGCCTTCGCCTGCCCCGTTGTCGTAGGCGATCGGACATTTGGCGTGATCGAGTTCTTCACTAAGCGCATTCGGGAGCCGGATGCCGACTTATTGGAAATGATGGGAACCGTCGCCGGAAACTTCGGGCAGTTTCTTGAACGCAAACTCGCCGAAGAACAGCTCCACCAGAGCGAGCGAGAACTTGCCGACTTCTTTGACAACGCCACGGTGGGGCTGCATTGGGTGGGTCCCGATGGGACGATCCTGAGGGCCAACCGATCCGAACTTGACATGCTCGGCTACAATCGGGAGGAGTACGTAGGGCGTTTGATCACCGACTTCCATGCCGATCAAGAGGTGATCTGTGACATCTTGCAACGCTTAAAAAATGGCGAGGAACTGCACGAGTATCCGGCTCGTCTGAAATGTAAGGATGGCTCAATAAAGCACGCGCTGATCGACTCCAGCATGTTAGTTCGGGACGGCGAGTTTATTCATACCCGCTGCTTCACACGGGATGTGACGGAGCAGAGGCGGGCAGAACGGGAACTGGCCGAGGCCCACCAATTTCTTCACTCCTCGCTGGATGCCCTGTCGAGCCACATCGCTGTCTTAGACGAGAACGGCGTTATCCTCGCAGTCAACGATGCGTGGCGGCGGTTCGCCGATGACAATCAATTCCGATCCTCCACCTACGGCGTTGGGGCAAATTACATTGAGGCGTGTGAACCGAAATCGCCGGGAGATTGTTCTGCCCCCGAATTGACCGAGGGCTTGAAAGATCTATTGAGCGGTCGCCAGCAGTTTTTCGAGTTTGAATACCCATGTCATTCGCCGACGAAGCAGCGTTGGTTCATTATGCGGGCGACGCGATTCAAGTCGCCTGGGCCGGTGCGGGTGGTCGTAGCCCACAATGACGTGACAAAGCGGAAGTTGTCCGAGGACGCCGTGCGGCATAGCGAGCAAAAGGCCCGCTTCCTCGCGGACGCCAGTGCCGAACTCGCCGTGCTCCTGGACTTCGATAGTACGCTTCAGAAGATTTCGACCCTCGCTGTGCCGACGTTCGCGGATTGGGCCACGGTCGATCTGGTCGAGGCGGATGGCTCGCTACGGCGGGTGTCCGTCTCACATGTCGATCCCGCCAAAGTCCGACTGGCTCACGAAGTTTTCCGTCGCTTCCCCCCTGATTCGGAGTCTCCCCAGGCCGTCTGGAACATTCTTCGCACGGGGAAGTCGGCGATCGTCTCCGAGATCACCGACGAACTGCTGGTACAGTCCATCAACGATGACGACCTTCTCAGCATTATGCGAGAGCTTGGGCTAAAGTCCTATATCGGTGTTCCACTGAAGGTGCGAGGCAAGACACTGGGCGTCATCTCTTTCATTAACGCCGAGTCGGGACACCGTTACGATCACACCGATCTTGCGGTGGCGGAAGACTTGGCAAGCCGAGCGGCCATCGCCATCGAGAACGCTCAGCTCTATCGTGAACTGCGGGACGCCGACCAGCGAAAAGATGAGTTCCTCGCGACCCTTGCCCACGAACTTCGCAATCCGCTCGCTCCCATTCGCAACGGCCTGCAAGTGTTAAGGTTGACAGGCGAGGGCGGCGAAATGGCCAGCGAGGCCCGTTCCATGATGGAACGACAGGTGACGCAGATGGTGCGGCTGGTGGATGATCTCCTCGACGTGAGCCGGATCACCCGGAACAAGCTCGAATTGAAAAAGCAGCGGGTGACATTGGATGCAATCGTCCAGAACTCGGTAGAGACGAGCCGTCCCTTGATCGAGGAGGCCAGGCATACACTCACGATCACTCTCCCCCCGACGTCCATGTACCTTGATGCGGACCCCACGAGGCTGGCTCAGGTGTTTTCCAACTTACTGAACAATGCCGCGAAGTACACGGAGCCCGGCGGCCGAATCCAATTGATCGGTGAAGTGTATGGAAGTGAAGTCGCCGTGAGGATACGCGACAATGGGCTGGGAATTCCGGCTGAGGCGTTTCCTAAGTTGTTCCAGATGTTTTCACAGGTGGACGGCAGTTTGGAACGAGCGCAGGGCGGACTTGGAATTGGACTGACATTGGTGAAGCGACTGGCGGAGATGCACGGCGGTTCGGTTGAAGCCCGTAGCGACGGATCAGGGCAGGGCAGCGAGTTCACAGTTCGGCTCCCAATCCTGCAATTGACTCAACAGACTGTAGCCGCTCAGGCGGAAGACAACCCAACAACGAAGAGCAAAATTCGCATACTAGTGGTCGATGACAACGTGGATTCGGCCCTGAGCCTGGGAATGATGCTCAAGCTCATGGGCAACGAGATACACACCGTCCACGACGGGCTCGCCGCGGTGGAAGCGGCCGAGCAGTTTCGGCCTGATATGATCCTGCTCGATATCGGACTTCCGAAGTTAAACGGGTACGACGTGTGCCGTCGCATCCGGGAGCAGCCCTGGTCTGACGGTGCGAAGATTGTCGCTCTCACCGGATGGGGACAGGAAGAAGATCGCCGGCGTTCCAGGGAGGCTGGGTTCGATCAACACATGGTCAAGCCCATCGAACTCGCCGCTCTTGAGAAGCTATTGGCAGCTCCTGCCGCACGTTCGTCATCCCAGGAAAAAGTAAAACGCACGACAGCTTCGCTGCGAGTGCTCGTTGTAGATGACATGCGGGCTGCGACTCACATGCTCGCAACGCTGCTGAAATCCGTCGGGCATGATGTTCGGACGGCAGCAGACGGACCAGGCGCTCTAGCGGCAGTCATCGAGTACCGACCTGACGTCGTGCTGTTGGACATCAATATGCCGGGAATGACTGGTCTTGAGGTCTCAAAGAGAATTCGCCAGCAGACGTCGCTCGACGATATCGTGCTGGTCGCCATGACAGGGCACGGCGACGAAGCTGACCGGCAGCGTTCTTTTGAAGCAGGATTCCACCATCACCTGGTCAAGCCCGCGGACTTCAGGTTGATTCAGGAAATCCTGGCGACCGTCAACGCTAATCCCGACTAATTGGACAGCGCCACTTTTATCCGAAGTAGTAGCCCGAAGCGTCAGCGAGGGAATGAGTTAAGCACAATCCCTCGCTGACGCATCGGGCTACAAAAACGCTCGATTTTCGCCAAAAGTGGCGCTGTCCAACTAAGGAACACTCCCGAAATAAAGTACGGGAGCATCCAACAAAAAAACCGGCCCCGGAGAGATCCCCTGGGCCGGAAGCGTTTTGCAAAACCGTCAATCATTTTGTGATTGTCTGGCTATGCCAAATCTAGATTAGCGACAGCAACGGTTGCGATTGCGGTGGCCATGATGATGTGTCCGATGACAGCACATGTGGACGGCGACTGGTTGAGCGCAGCAGGTCTGATTTTGTGAGAAACTGGAACCGTATCCGGCAGATCCTCCTGCGTAGCCCTGATTTTGCACCATTCCTCCATAGTATCCAGAATTTCCCTGACCGCCATACGTCGGACGACCGACGGAATGCGAAATCTGTGCGGAATCATACGATGGATTGCTCGAACCGTGATTCCCATAGGTCGAGCCATTGTAGCTCTGCTGACCATTGTTGAACTGCGGCTGAAAGTTCCGGGTATATACCTGGCCATTCCGCTCATAAATAATTGGGACGCTATTGTTTCCATTCAGTCGGCCCAGGTCCTGGTTGAACTGATTGACGTCCGTGTAAGTTCGGCCATTGACTCCAATGATGCGGTCACCTGCCTGCAGACCGAGACGTGCGGCTGCGCTATTTGGCGCGGAATCCTGAATAACCAGCCTATCGGTGGCTCTGGCGTCGAACGTCGCGCCAAAAGGATTTAGACTGCTGGAACCCGTCGTGCCTTGATTCAAGCGAACGCCATTCTGGGAACCAGTGACACCCGTATTCGAATTGAGACGATTCTCACCGACATTCGCATTCGAATTCAGGTTGGAGTCGACATTGACACCGTCGTTCCGAATTGCCGCGTTGCCGCCAGCCTGAATCTGGTTCGATTGTACTCCGGTATTCGTGTCAACGCTCTGCAAATCTCCGTTCACTTTCGCTGCCGCATCGACAGCCGCTGGCGGGACAGTCGCCCCGTTCGTTGCTTCGGCTGCTATTTGACCACCATTGCCGCTTGCCGCAGCGCCAACCCCGACATCCGGGATTTGAGCCACTGCAACGCCAGTCAGCGCACATGCCATCGCAGCCCACGATACAGAATTCTTCACGATCTTACTTAACGACATCTTCGTTCTCCTCACAAAACACTACCTGGAAGTTAAGGTATTGCCATGACTTCAGAACAAACCGTTTGTCCTGAATTGTTCCGTCCCCAACAGATCCAATATTGGTTTGCTGGCACGAAAAAACATCCTGGCCCCTTGGTGAGGTTGTCTCGCAAACACCATGCCGTCACATTTCTTTTTTTGTATCCTCGCGAAATAATCACTACATCCGCTGCTAACGACTTAGCTCCTGCAAAGTTCCCGGCAAGGGCAGTTCGATCGGGCGACAATGATCGCGGCTCAATCAGGTCCGCAGGTCGAACTTCCGCCAGACTGATTGACCAGCAACCGACGCTTACAGATCTGTTGCTGGTCGATCATGTCCAATTCACACTTAGATGAATCTGAGTTCAATGTCATGTATCCGACCATCGTCGTCGAGAACCACTTCATTGAGGAGCCCCGCGTCGTTCGCTGACGTTCGACGTATCACACGGACATTCCACGTGGTTGAGTTTCTGCGGTACGTGAAGCGGAACTCCTGCCAGTCGTCAGGCAGAACGGGATGAACGCTGAGTTTGTCTTTTGTGATCTGAATGCCAAGGATATTTTCGATGACTACGCGATACATCCAGGCTGCGGAGCCGGTATACCACGACCATCCACCGCGTCCTTTGTGATGTTCATTGAAATAGACGTCAGCCGCAACGACATACGGTTCAACTTTGTAACGATCTGCCTGTTCCTCGGAGGCGCTGTGTCGAATCGGATTTAAAAGATCAAACAGTCTCATGGCGAGAGAGCCATCTCCCAGATCGACGGCGGCTTGAACCATCCACAGTGCCGCGTGCGTGTATTGACCGCCGTTTTCCCGGACGCCCGGCAGATAGCCCTTGATGTAACCGGGCTCAAGTTTTGTCTTATCAAATGCCGGTGCAAACAAGCGGATCATTGCAGATGGGTAGTCGACCAATTGATCGATCGCTGCCTGGAATGCTTCTCGTGCTCGATCGGGCGGTGCGCCAGCGATGACTGCCCAGGACTGCGACAACGAATCGATTTGGCATTCATCATTTTGCTGAGAACCCAGTGGCGTTCCATCGTCGAAAAATGCGCGACGATACCAATGACCGTCCCAGGCATGTTCCTCCGTGGCCGAACGTAACCTTGCCGCCTGAGCTTCCAACTCTTCCGATCCCGAGATATCCAATTCATGGAGGAGTTTTGCGAAGCGTTCGAAGACTACGATCTGGAACCACGCAAGCCACACGCTTTCCCCTTCTCCACCTTCGCCGACGCGACTCATTCCGTCGTTCCAGTCACCGCAACCCATCAGAGGCAGGCCGTGGCGACCGTACTTCATGGCATGTTGAAACGCGCGACGACAATGTTCCAGCAGCGTGGCGTATTCCGATGAGACAGTTGGGTCTTCGTATCGCTCGTGTTCGTCCGATCGCAGTGGCGAAGACTGCAGGAAAGGCGTCGATTCATCCAGTATGCTTCGGTCTCCAGTCACGTCAAGATATCGCAAAACGGCATACGGCAGAAACAGGAAGTCATCAGAAAATCGAGTGCGTGTGCCTTGCCCAAGCGGTGGATGCCACCAGTGCTGGACATCACCTTCAAGATATTGCCGAGACGACGCGCGCAGAATATGTTCTCTTGCCAGGTCCGGGCGACTATAGAGCAGGGCCAGTACATCCTGAAGCTGATCCCGGAAGCCATAGGCACCTCCCGACTGATAAAATGCCGACCGACCCCAATAGCGGCAACTCAGTACCTGATAAACCAACCAGCGGTTGGCCATCACGTCCATTGCTCGGTTTGGAGTTTGGATCGTCAACGCAGATAGCATCTCGTTCCACGCTTCGATAGATTCCCCAATTTCAGTCGTCGCCGTTGACAGATCACTCATATCACGCAGAACGTCAGCCAAATTGTCCGTGTCGGTGGCAGTTCCCAGGAGGAAGAGCAACTCTTCCGTCTGCTGAGGTTCAATGTGAATCTGCCCCTGAATTGCCAGACACGGATCGAGCCCTGCGCCAAAACGTCGGTTGAGCGGTTGACGAAGTCCTGCCGGATCGTGATGAGAACCATCGCGTCCCAGAAAGCTGCGTCGATCGGCAGTCCACGAAACCAATTCTGCTCCGCGCACCGTAAGAAACAATCGCTGGTCGGCGAACTGAGGGTGATACCTGTTGCGCATCAGACTCGAAGATGTGGATTCATCAAATTCGGACACCTGATGCAACAGAGTCGAATCACGACTGACGCCAAGAACCGTCTCTGCAAAATAGGTGGCTTCCACGTGTCGCGACTGTTTTCCGCGATTGTGCAATCGGATGCGGATGTATTTGATCGGCTGAGTCTTGTGGATTGCTACAAGAATCTCCGATTCGATTTCGTCTTTTGTAACCGTGAATCGCGAAAAGCCCTGCCCGTGAGTTACGCTGCGATTCAACGTATCCGAAGCGAAGGATAAAGGTGTCCAGATTTCGTCAGAATCCACATCACGGAAGTACAGAATCTCCGACGGGCGGTCCGTAACAGGGTCATTGCTCCATTCGGTGAGTTTGTTCTCGCGGCTATTGCCGAACCATGTATAGCCTCCGCCCGATTCCGTAATCAGACAGCCGCATTTCGCATTGGAAATGACGTTCGACCACGGCGCCGGAGTCGGTCGATTCGGCAACAGTCGCATTTCGTACGCCTGCCCATCGTCGACGAAGTGTCCGAATCCATTGTCAAACTCGTTCGTCGAATGTGTGGACGCCGACACAAAACCAGATTCAGCGTTGCCTTTCTGTGTCTTAGACACAGCCGCCAATGTTTTCTGAAATCGACGGAAGGTGTGCGGCGGAGTTCCGGCAGCCATCTTCAGTGGATTTCTGTCGGTTGCCTTTTGGAGTTGCTGCGCCAGCGAACCATCGGCCGCTCGCAAGACGACGGTGGCGACCGTATCCAGCAACGTATGATCTTCCACAGTCAGTTGTGAACCTCGCAGCAGAAAGACTCTGTCGACTGGCTTTTCGGCAACTCGACGTTCGTCGATGATCGACTGCAACTGATCCTGAAGCGCATCGAAATAACTGCCAGGGAAGTCGTTGCATACGACGAGGTCTGACACGAATCCTCGGGAAAGCAGGAAAAAGTGTGCAGAGGCAACTTCACGGAAGGCATCGATCTGACTGGTTTCCGCAACTCGAATCAACAAAATTGGTCGATCGCCGGAGATTCCGAATCGCCACAATGCCTTTTGGCCCAGGCGATTCGCGGCAATTTTTTCTGCTCCGCCGCGCATGGTCTCGTTGGGGAATAACAGAAAGCCTCCCAACCGCTGGTAGAGGTGAATTTGTCTCGCGGTGAGATTCAGGTGTCGCATTTCAACTTGAGCAAACGCCCACGCGAGTTCAAATGTGCGTTGCACTCCGCGCAGATCGTGAAATAGATCGGCAATGCTGAGTGCTTCGTCCCGGCTGGCTGCGAAACCTGTTGTGATTCCGATCGTGACCGATTCTGCTGCTGGAATAGTCAGTACGCATCGCAAAGAAAAAACAGGATCCAGCACTGCACCAACGGTTTGTGTCAGCGCTTCGGAAACCAAAGCAATCGGGGCTTCGGCACTGCGACCCCTGCCGACAAACTTTTCGCGATCTGATTCATAATCCAGCGAATCCTGAAACGCAGCGGGGACAGCCAGTGTATGCACCGCAAACACTGGAGCCTGGCCGCTGTTACGCGGTCTGCGCCTTGCAAGGAGCGTATTGTCTTCACGCACAAACTCTGTTTCCACAAACAGTTTCTGAAACGCAGGATGAGCGACATCAGCCCCTTGCGTTGACAACGACACTTCTGCATAGCTGGTGACCTCAATACGTCGAGATGTTTTGCCATGATTCGTGATGCGAAGTTGGCGAACTTCCACGTTGTGCTGAGGGCAGACCACGACCTCCATCAGAGTTTCAATTGTTCCCTGAAGCCGACGAATTTCGCCCTTATCGACGGAAAGCAAAGCCTCATACTGATCTGGTTCCACGAGCGTCGGTTGATAGGTTGCCGACCAGACATCCTTCGTCTCTTGGTCCCGCAGGTACAGAAATAAACCCCAATGATCGCGGGTCGAGTCACTCCTCCAGCGTGTGATCTGTGTCTCGCCGAAGCTTGCAAAACTGCCACCCGTGTGGGTCAACATTGCTGTGAAGGATCCATTTGACATCAGCATCGCACTGGGCGAACTCACCCGAACGCCGGTCACACGACGACTGACCAATGGAGCGTCATCGTGAAGTCGTTCGACACTGGCGACTTCGTCCGGATTTGGCACATTGCCTTCCACAATGGCCGGGATCTTTTCCTGCAGCAACAATTCATTTGCGCGAGCCAACGGGTGTGCGTGAAACCAATTGACGACGACATCATCGTACAGGGCGTTGGCAAACGAAAGAATGCTCATAGCCTGATGATGAGCCATGTAGTTGCGAACGACGATCTGAGCCTGCTTGCGTGCAAGGCGGCTGGGAGTAAAATCGATTGCGTCGTAAAATCCCCACGGACCCAGCGCTGTCTCGGCCAGACGTTTCAAGTTAGCCACGGCGCGCTGTGGTGCAAATGGCAACGAGAGGGCGGTGGAATATGGGGAGACAACAAGATCTTTTGAAAGTCCGCGCTTCAAACCCAGGCCGGGCACGCCGAAGGACTTGTATTGATAGTCCAGGTTCTTCGCCATGACGCTCATTGCAGATTCGCTGATACCCCAGGGCACGCCGCGCTGCTGGCCGTAGCGAACCTGTTGCTCAATCGCCGTCATGCAACTGACCTGAATCAAAGAATCTTCGTATGTACGCTGAAAGATCTGCGGCATGAGGAACTCGAACATCGTGCCGCCCCATGACAGCAATGCATACGATCCGTTCAGTTCCGTTGCCTGACGGCCAAGTCGAAACCAATGTTCCGTTTCGACGTCACCTTTCGCAATGGCAAGATAGCTGGCAATGCGGCATTCGCTGCACAGCATGTCGTAGTGACCGCGATCCAGCTTGCCGGTATCAACGTTGTATCCAATGGAAAACAACTTGCGTCGCTGGTTGTAAAGGAAAGTGAAATCGATTTTGGATGCCGACTGTTCACATGCGGCGGCGAAATCCGAAAAGCGTTTCCAGAGCGACTGTGCCGTGTTCGAGGACTGCTGAAGCTGCTCAAGAAATTCCGGAGCAAGTGTCTGTCGCACGGCTTCATGCACCGAAAGCAGGTTGTGGAACTGCGAAAGTTCTCGAAGACTAATGGAGGGCGAAACGAGATTTAATAAAGTTCTGTCCGACGTCCCGTGCGGTTGCAACTTCGATTCAAGCTCAACGGCTTTGGCAAGCCAAGGCATCAGATCTCGCACGTCCTTACAGATTCCCTGAAAACGCCTGGTGACAAGTTCAGTTTGAATCGACAGCGTTGCCAAACCGTCTGACCCTAAATTTGGCGACGGATCAGTTTGACGGTCAACCTGTTCAGACCATTCCGATAACCTTGCACTTGCTTCATTCAGCCGTGTGACCAGCGTTTGAATGTCAGCGAACGTGACGACCTCCGCAGGGATGGTCGAGTGGATCGCACGTAAAATCTGTTCCAGAAGATTGAGAGGGTTCGTATCTCCGGGGGCTTCGCCAGAAGTCTCTCCATTTCGAGTTTGCTCGAACGCCACGCGCCGCTGCAACCAGGCAATGGAGGTGCGGGCACCGATCGCTTGTTCCTGCGAAACGACTGGCCGGCGTCCAATGTCCGCAATCGCTTGCGTAACGGTCAGGTAGCAGGCGAGCAGATTTCCGCTGTCAACGGTCGAGATATATTTCGGATGCAAAGCCCGCGGTTCTGTCGTTTCGTACCAGTTGAAATGATGTCCCTTGAGCTGTTCCAGAGTGTTCCATGCCTGGCGATTCTTTTCCAGCAGGTCAATCAGAACTTCTAAGCCCGTGAATCCGAAACGTCGAGCCACCATACTGGAAACCAGAAACAGTCCTTCATTTGTCGGGGAAATCCGAGTGGCCACTTTCAGCCTTGGATATTCCTGCAGATTGTCAGGTGGCAGCCAGTTTCCCGCCGCGTTGACGTGATGTTCGAAAAACGCCCACGTGGCTGATGAGAGTTCTCGAATCCACGCAGCGTCGGTCACAAGCTTTTTTCTTTCCCTGTTCGAGCGTGGAGTGCTGATGATTTGACCAACAGCAGGAGCTATCAACCAAACGAAGAGCCACGGTGCCGCAGCCATTCGAGATACGGGTGAGATGACTAATCCCGTGATGATGGCCACAAGACTGGTGATGCTCAATCGTCGGGCGATGCTCCAGAATCCCGCCTTAAGTCGCGATTCTGATGCGGCAGCCGTTTCCCATTCCAGCAGCAGATATCGACTGATCAGCATACGATAGCATGTTCGCACGATCGCATCGCACATCTGCTGGGATTTGTGCGGCAGAAACATGGCGGAATACAAACACTGTTCCGAGACCTTCAAAACTGACTTCAGATACACGCCGAACTGCGGCTTGAAGTCCTTTCGCAATGTCCAGTTCATCCATCCCGACACGAATTGCACGAATGCAGGCGCGAACACAATCGTGGCAGCAAAGCCGCTCCACAGCCATCCTGCGGCAGGTTGAACCAGCCAGCCACAGATAAGCAACAGCATAACGAAGACTGGGACCAGACTGCGCCGCAGATTGTCGACGATTTTCCAACGCGACAATGCAGAGAGTGTGTTTTTCCTCGCCCCGCCAGCCGACGGAACGCGCGACAGCAGCCACGGACTAATCTGCCAATCGCCACGAACCCAACGGTGCATTCGCCTCGCATCGACATCATAGCGACCTGGATATCCGTCAAAGACTTCGATATCACTGACCAGCGCAACTCGTGCGTGGCAACCTTCAATCAAGTCGTGCGACAGGATTTGATTTTCAGGGAATGTCTGTTCCAGGGTAGAATCAAATGCATGCAGGTCGTAGATTCCTTTGCCCGTGAAACTGCCGTCACGAAACAGATCCTGGTAAACATCGGACGCAGCCGAAGCGTAAGGATCAATTCCCGGATTGACGGCATGAACCTGCAGGTAGCGAGTCTTCTGGGACTCATTCAGATGAATGCTGACACGCGGTTGCAGAATCGAATAGCCTCGCACGACTTTCGTTTGCGGACCATGTGACACAATGGGCCGATTTAGCGGATGTGCCAGCGTACCGACCAGTTTCTGCGCTGCTCCGCGAGGCAGGACGGTGTCGGCGTCCAGAGTGATCACAAACGGACGATTGGCCGACGACCGAAATGAGTCCAGCGCTGCAATATCGCCCTCAATGACTTCGTACGATGTGGCAGTGGAGCCTCGCAGCACCTGGCCAAACTCCATCAGTTTGCCGCGTTTTCTCTCCCATCCCATCCATTTCCCCTGAGCCGCATTCCAGCGACGTTCACGGTGAAACAGATAAAAGGGCTGCTTGCCTTTTCGCTGATATTTCTTGTTGAGGCTCTGAATTCCGGCGATCGCAGTTTGCAGGATCTCGTCATCACCGACGGCATGTTGAGCATCAGCGTCTGCAAAGTCGGTCAACAGACCGTATGAGAAATTTGAGTCCGTGTTGGCAAGGTAATGGTTTTCCAGTCGCGCAAGCAATGCATTTGCTTCTCGATGGCTGGTCAGCATCGAAGGAACAACGATGAACGTCGGGAATGTTGGATCAATTCCTTCCGAGTAGTCCAGTTTCGGCAGCAGTCGCACTGTCGCAAAGCGCGTAATCACCGTATTCAAAATCTGCACGGCGACATCGCTGATGGGAACGATGGCCAGCAGCGCGATGATAACCAGCGGCAGCCAGGCCACTTCAACGGCCAGACATATCGCACCGAATGCCGCCATAAGGCTGGCGATCAGCAGAAAAAGTCCGCCAAAGTAAACGAAGTTTGGCCGACAGCCGATCATTCTTTTGAATCGTTGCCACAACTTGGGGCGATAGTGAACCGCTGCTTCAATCTCTCGCCTACCATCGTCGATCAGCCAGTAACCAACATGATTTTTGACCGCCGCCAGTTCCGCGCTGGTCTGAGAGTCCAGCGTTGTGTTGGACGCTGATTCGGCCACAGTTGCCGCCGCCGATGCGATGGATTTTCCATCGGCCTTCTTTAATGCAATCAGAGCAATCTCGGTTTCCGTCTTTCCTGATCGCTTTGCCAATTGCTCCACCGCAGTACGGCAGCGGTTACGACTCGCCAGGTCCATGCGAGCGTAAACTTTCGCCGGATCGCGTCTGAGGATCCGTTCGGAACGATTTGTCTGTTCAAAAAACACCACCCAGTCAAGTGCAGTCAAAAGGCGCATGCTGGTGATGATGTTGCCGATCGTGACCTGATTGCTGGCAAGCCGATGCTGTTCCAGCCGCCGAAGTTCTGCAAGATCCCATCCGAGCGAATGCAGATTTCGTTTGAACGCCACAAGTCCGCCGTCGTTCGGCGATTCTGAATCTCGCAATTTGTCATGCAATGCAATCAGTGTCGCTGCACTTCGCAGACTGGATGGATGAAAGAGCTGAATTCGACGTTCAGTTTTCCAGATGTCATGCAGGACGCTGGCGTCACTCTGGGATTTTAATTCTTCCTGAATCTGTCCCGCGATCTGAGCCAGGTTCTCAATCAGCACCAGCCGCAGCATCCCCGGAAATGCCCAAAGCTCGCCAATTGTGAGTTCGGCATTTGTTTGAAACTGATCAACGAAGCGGATCAGCAAATCTTCATCAAGTGCCGAATCCGAATGCACGGTCAACTCGTAAGCCAGCGCGAGGATGCGAGGTCGACCGCCTTTCAGTTTTGGCAGTTCACGATAAAACGACGAGGGCAAGTGATCTCGAATGTCCCTGATCTGCTCAAGGACGACATAATAATTGTCCACAAGCCAGTCATCGACTGATAACGACGGATTATCCTCAGCCGACAAATGCACACAAGCAGCGTATGCCGCCTGAATTGTCGTCACGTGTTCGCTGAATCGCTGACGAAAATTTTTAGCTAGATTGACGGGGCGAGAAGAAATTACTAATTCCGTCGCCAGATGCCGAGCGTAGGCATCCAATTGCACGGTTCCAAAAGGATCTCGCTGAAGGACGGCATCCGATGGCTTCAGATTCGCTGGCTCAGGATTTACCATCTCGTCAACGCTGGTGTTGCCACTGCTGCTCACGATTTAACCGCCTGTCTTTGATTGTTGGGCCTGAGTCATCTTGCGGCTGTTCTGTGCGATTTCAGAGCCAACCTTCAGCGGGGCTTACCGAACAACAAGCGGTTAAAATCAGCAGTAACCAGACGAGAAAGCTTTTCCTCCACCATTCCCATTGGTCGTTGGCATGAGCGAGCATCCACTACCAGACTCTCTTCTCCCTGTGGATACTGTCCAGCTCGCGATGTGAAGGATTCCTTTGACGCAGTCTGCTGAAGCTCGCTAAGTTGTGGCATTGATCGCTCCCTCCAAATTTAATGCGATTGTTGATTGTCTGAGAATGTGATGAAGAACTTCGTCACGCTGGCGCATCACGCAAAGTCTGTGCCGCAAAATTTCCTGATAATATCCGCGGATTTTCGTGCCCGACAGCCGGACGGTGTGAGGCAGGCGACTTCGAATCGAACGGTGTGGTCGGTCAGCGTTCAGTCGCCGACATCGCTTGGTCTAGTCCGCAGCCGTCAATCAACGATCTGCGGTGAATCCAGGCGGTAGTGGCTGTTGATTTTCCGTCTTTCAATGAGCAGGCCGCACGCACTTCGCAGGGCCGGAATTGATGCGGCTACCTGTAGCCGAATTCGTGAGACTTCGCAGGAAATCGCAGTCGGATGTTCGAACTGTCACGAGTCCGGCTACATCGCAGGAATGCCATATCAAGCGTCAAATTCAGCGTCGTCGTGCAATTGGCACACCAATTGCGAAACCGACGAAGTAAGACCGCGTTGGTCTGAGTACACATGAGAACGAGTCATGATCGAGGAGAACAAAAATGAACTGGGACCAAATCAAAGGAAAGTGGAAACAGGCCAAAGGGCAGGTTCAACAACAATGGGGCAAGTTAACCAACGATGAGTTGGATGTCATCGACGGCAAGCGTCAAGAGCTTGTCGGTAAGGTGCAGGAGCGGTACGGGATCGCCGTTGAAGAAGCAGAAAAACAGGTCGCCGAATTTGAAAAGTCGTGCAACTGCTGACGTTCACTTCGGTCAACGGATTGTCACCCCACGAGCGTAGGGAGACCAAGTGCAATGGACCGTGCGACTGCATGGTCCACTGCGTTTTCTTTCACAAAGATCGCGACAGGAGTTGCTCATGGTCATCCTTGAAACAGTGTTAACGGACGGAATCGCCCAGTTGTCCTACTTCATCTGCGACACCGAGACAGGTCTTGCTGCCGTGATTGATCCGCGAACTGACGTTGAGGTCTATGAAAAACGCGCCCGAAAGCATGGCGTGTCGATAACCCACATCTTTGAGACGCACATCCATGCTGACTTTGTCTCGGGAAGTCGTTCACTGGCAGCGCGCTTGGGCACCGCCGATATTTGGCTCAGCCATGTTGATGCGGACTACAAATTTCACTCGAAATTCGTTTGCGATGGGCAGAACTTCGACTTCGGTGCGTTCACCCTGACGGCGCGTCATACGCCTGGCCACACACCAGAACACTTGTCCTACGAAATCTGCGAGGCGAAGCACCCGGAAATGCCGTTTGCGGTATTCAGCGGTGACTCGCTCTTTGTGGGTTCCGCCGGTCGGCCGGATCTGCTGGGAGGCGATGAGACTGAAATACTGAGTGAAGCGCTCTACAAAACACTGTACGACTACTATCTTAAGCTGGAAGACTTCGTCACGATCTACCCTGGTCATGGTGCCGGTTCTGCCTGTGGAGCTGATATCGGTGACCGACTCACAAGTTCGATCGGTTATGAACGGCGGACGAATTCTTTCCTTAGATTCCCCGACCTGCAAGCGTTTCAGGAATATGTGATTGGGGATGCACCGCCCGTTCCGTGGCACTATCCTGAATTGAAAAAAGTCAACGCCGCTGGCCCGAGCATCATGGATCGTATGCCAACGATCCCTGCAATGCCGCCAGCGGAATTTCGCAAGTCGACTCGTCAGGCTGGCGTGACAACTATCGATACGCGATCGATGCTGGCATTCGGTGGAGGCCATGTTCCGGGAGCCATCAACATTGGCGACCGCCCGGAAATGTCTGCATGGGTGGGCCAGATGTTCGATCTGGAGCAACGGTTGCTGTTGATAGTCGAAGATGACAAAGAAATTGAACGAATTCAGAAACTTATTGTGCGAACCGGTCACTCAGATTTTGCTGGCTATCTCGCTGGCGGCATGAAGGCATGGGAAGTTGCGGGGTTGCCGTTGGAACGCACCGAACAGATCACCGTCGAGCAGCTGTCAGAAATGCAGGCCAACGACGGCGATTTGACAGTTTTAGATGTGCGGTCGCCGCAAGAGTGGGAAGCAGGCCATATTCCCGGCGCTGATCATCACTTTCTTGCCGACATGCGAGACCGAATCACTGGGTTGGATAAAACTGCTCGCTACGCAACTTATTGTGCGAGCGGCTATCGCGCAAGCATTGCCGCAAGCTTGATGCAGGCGCGCGGATTTCAGAATGTCAGCAATGTCCCCGGCAGCTGGAGCGCGTGGACGGCCCTCGGCTTTGACGTCGAAAAAACGGAGGAGGCGAACGTATGAATCCTGAACTCACAAGCATGCAGTTACTGGCCAAAGTCGATGCTCTAAAGTACCCCGGCCCGGCATGGTCACCCTATGTCGTCGGCGCACTGATTGGAGTGCTGTCGATGTTGACATTCTATTTTTCGAACAAGCCCATCGGTGCATCGACGGCTTATGCCCGAATTGCAGGAATGCTGGGAAATATCGTCGCACCACGGCATACCCAGTCGCTGAAGTACTTTAAGGACAACCCTCCCAAAATCGGATGGGAACTCATGTTGGTCTTCGGAGTCACCATTGGAGCTTTCGTGGCAGCATGGTCAGGTAGCGAACTGACCGGTCAATTGTTGCCAGACATGTGGCGAGATCGTTTCGGTCCACACAGTGGATTATTACGTATCGGCGTGGCCTTCGCTGGTGGCGGCCTGATGGCCTTCGGTGCCCGAATGGCGGGCGGATGCACGAGTGGTCATGGCATCAGCGGAACGTTGCAACTGGCGATCGGTTCATGGATCGCCGCCATCTGCTTCTTCATCGGTGGCATCATCACAGCGATGTCCATG
>JBBQSE010000083.1:0-21649 GCA_038214195.1 Planctomycetales bacterium | reverse complement strand
GCGCCCGACGCCCGCATGAAGAAGATCCTGACCGAAGCCGTGGCCGTGGGCAATGCCACCGCTCGCGCGATCTCCTTCAGATTTCGGGACGAGAAGCTGGCCTTTCTCTACCCGGATCGTCGCTGGTACACCCCGGCAGGTAGCGGAATCAGCTACGACATGATGAGCAACGGAGAGCTGATGCTCGACAATCGCGTCATGTACCTCTATCTGGCTACCGGCGTGACGCCGTCCATGCTGGGCGCTCCGGTGGGAGAAGGGTCGGCCTACGCTTTTGCCGCCACCGACTCGGAGAAAAACTACTTCGACGGGGGCAAGACTTACTCTGTCACCCTTCCCGGCCCGGTACCAGCAAAAGAGTTCTGGTCCTTCGTGGCCTATGACACGCAGACCCGTTCCCTTCTCGAAACGGACCAAATCACGGCCGGCGTTGACAGCCTCAGCCCCGACATCAAGCCCAATGCAGATGGTACCTACACCGTCTGGTTTGCTCCGTCCGCACCTGCTGGCAAGGAAGGGAATTGGGTCCAGACCATGCCGGGCAAGAGCTTCTTTGTGCTCATCCGTCTCTATGGACCGCTTGAGCCGTGGTACGACAAGACCTGGCGGCCGAGTGAAATTGAACTGGTGAAGTAACTAGTAACTTCGGTTGTGAATCGCGAGGGCGGTGTTATCTTCAGCCGCCCGCGACTTCACCATCGAGGCAAATCCAAACCAAAAGGAGCAGCGTATGAAAGTAGCTAAGACAGTCGTAATGATTGCATGTTGGGTGTCCGCGTTTCTGTTAACGGCCTCATCGTGCATTGCGCAAAATCAAACCACCGGTGAGTTGGGTTCGCCCAGCGCCACCACTACAATTTCCGGGAAACAACTCCCGGCACCCGATCGGAAATTCAGTGGAGTGATCAAGAGCGACGCTCTCACATCCAAACCGTGGTGGGCACCGCACATCGTGCCGCCCAAGGACGCGCCCAACGTGCTGCTCATCATGACTGATGATGTGGGTTTCGGTGCGCCGAGCACGTTTGGTGGAGTCATCCCGACACCGGCGATGGATCGCATCGCGCAGGCGGGATTGCGTTATACCTGCATGCATTCCACCGCGCTATGCTCCCCCACGCGCGCGGCGTTGATCACCGGGCGCAACCACCACTCGGCAGGCTTCGGCGTCGTCTCCGAGCAGGCCACCGGCTTCCCCGGCTACAACAGCGTCCTGTCGAAGGACAAGGCGACGGTGGGCCGAATACTCAAGGACAACGGTTACGCGACCTCGTGGTTCGGTAAGAATCATAACACGCCCACCTTCCAATCCAGTCAGGTTGGGCCATTCGATCAATGGCCGACTGGCATGGGCTTCGACTACTTTTACGGATTCATGGGCGGCGACACCAGTCAATGGCAGCCGAACCTGTTCCGCAACACGACTCAAATCTATCCCTTCCTGGGCGAGCCTGAGGGAAGCTGGAACCTCGTGACCGACATGGCCGACGACGCGATCGGTCGGCTCAAGCAACTCAACCAGATCGATCCCGCTAAAAAGTTCTTCTGCTACTACGTGCCCGGCGCGACGCATGCGCCGCACCATCCGACGAAGGAGTGGGTGGATAAAATTCACGAAATGCACCTGTTCGACGGCGGCTGGAACAACCTGCGAGATACGATCTACGCCAATCAGAAGAAGCTCGGCGTCATTCCTCAGGATGCGAAGATGACTCCTTGGCCCAGGGACATGCTGAAGGACTGGGATGCATGCACCGCCGAGGAGCAGAAGCTCTTCATCCGGCAAGTGGAAGTGTATGCCGCGTACCTGGCTTACGCCGATCATGAAATCGGTCGCGTGATCCAAGCTGTCGATGACATGGGCAAGCTCGATGACACACTCATCATCTACATCAGCGGCGACAACGGCGGCAGTGCTGAAGGCACGATGGTCGGCACGCCCAACGAGACCGCTTGCCTACAAGGCGTGGAAATACCTGTGGAGATATCGATGAAGTCTTACGACGTCTGGGGCACCGACCAGACCTTCCCCCACATGGCCGTACCGTGGACGTGGGCGTTCAGCACTCCGTTTAGCTGGACGAAGCAAATCGCGTCACACTTCGGCGGCACGCGGCAGGGCATGGCCGTCTCCTGGCCTGGCCACATCAAGGATACCGGCGGCATCCGTAATCAGTTCCATCACGTCATCGACGTTGTGCCTACCATTCTTGAGGCGGCAGGCATCCAGCAGCCCGAATCTGTGGACGGCATCCAGCAGTCGCCTATCGAAGGCACGAGCTTCGCCTACACCTTCGACGAGAAGAACGCCAAGGCACCCTCGGAGCACACGACGCAGTACTTCGAGATGTTTGGCGACCACGCCATCTATCACGAGGGCTGGATGGCCAGCACCAAAGTCACCCGCGGGCCGTGGGTCATGGCCTCGGCCGGCAACCCCGATCCTCTGAATAATTGCACCTGGGAACTCTTCGATCTCACGAAGGATTGGACACAGTTCAATGACATCGCGGCTGAAAATCCGAACAAGGTGAAGGAAATGGCGGCGCTCTTCCTGACGGAGGCGCAAAAGTATCAAGTCCTCCCACTCGACTCATCCGTGGCCACGCGCCTCGCTCAGCCGCGGCCGAGCCTCACGGCTGGTCGCAGCAAAGTTGTTTACACCGATCTCATGATCGGCCTCCCCGGCGGCGACGCTCCCAGCGTGCTCAATACCTCCTACACCTTCACCGCCGAAATCACGGTGCCAGAAGGAGGCGCGGAAGGCATGGTCGTCACGCAGGGAGGGAGATTTGGCGGCTACGGCTTCTATCTGCTCAAGGGCAAACCGGTGTGGACTTGGAACCTGCTCGATCTCAATCGCATTAAGTGGGAAGGTGCAGATGTGCTCACCCCCGGCAAGCACACGCTGGTGTTCGACTTCAAGTATGACGGACTTGGCGCTGCGACGCTGGCCTTCAACAACGTCAGCGGCATCGGTCGCGGCGGCGTCGGCGTGCTGAAGGTGGATGGCAAGGAAGTCGCCACGCAGAAAATGGAAAGCACAATTCCGCTTCTCCTCCAGCTCGATGAATCGTTCGACATCGGCTCGGACACCCTCACCGGAGTCGATGACACGGACTATCAACCCCCGTTCGCGCTTACTGCACACCTCGACAAACTGACCCTCGAACTCAACCGGCCCAAGCTGTCTCCAGAGGACATGAAGAAACTTGAAGAAGCGATGAAAGCCGCCGCCGACGCGAAGTAACGACGGGATTTCGGTCATGAAACGCGAGGGCCGATTGCGCAGCCGCTGATAACAAGACCCTCGACGAGGGCCTGAAGAAAGTCGGAGCCAGCGAAGAGAAAGTTGAATTGCTCTTTGAAAGTACGGGCCACGATTCAACGATCGTGGCTCGCACATTGGCAGTCAACCTTTTACGTACCTGCAGAATCCGGCGATCAACAATGTTGAGAAAAATGACAGTGATCACTCACAAAAAATCTCTTATTGCCACTATTTCTCCATGCAGTTGAGGACGACAATGCATTCGATTACGGCGGCAGCAGCAGCAGCAGCAGCGCCACCGGCCATGACTGCGGTAGCTGCGTGGTGATGTGCCTTCAGGCGAGCGGCAGAAATGAAATTACCGTCGCTGACGCTGGCAGCGCCAGCCACGTGGCTGATGCTGCCAGCATCTTTGGCAAATCTTCACCTGCCGTTCGCCTGACTGGCCGAAAACCGAGGCTCCCTCCCTCCTTTCTGTCGGCAGCGGCACCCGGAAGCCGCCGGGTATTCAATAAACAGAATAAGTTAACAAGCGTGTACGAGCATGCGTGGAGTAACACAACATGTATCGATTTATCTCCTTCATTAATTCGAAGGGGCGATGGAAACTGGAAAGGCTGGCAGCGTTTTGTGACGGCGTCATTGCGATCGTGATCACATTGCTTGTGCTCGGAATCGAAGTCCCATCCGTGCATAATGTCAACCAAAAGGAACTCGGCGACTATCTGCTGGCAACGCTCCCGTCCATCATTGGATACGTTGTGAGTTTCGTCATGATCGGGATGTACTGGATGCAGCACTACGCGATCTTTCACTTCCTGACGCACGCAAATCGTCCGTTCGTCATTCTCAATGGCATGTTCCTGCTGTTTTTAACATTCCTTCCGTTTCCTACCGGGCTGCATGCCGTCTATTTCGGCGACAAACTTGCCGCAATTATCTTCGGCGGAGCACATATTCTGAGTGCTGTTTCGCTGCTGGTACTCTGGCTCTACGCGACGCAGGACTTCCGGCTTGTTTCGAAGGACATTCCCCGGGAGGTCGTCACCAGCATGAACAAACGCCTTGCACTTGCGCCATTGCTCTTTCTGGTGGCGATTTGTGCTGCGTTCATCAACCCGTGGCTCAGCCGTTTCATATTTCTGACGATTCCGTGCTGCTGCATTTCACAGAAAGCCGTTGACGAAGGCTGGTTGAAAATGGAGTCGGCGGCGGCAGGCGAGGAACCTCCAACCGGATAGCTTCGCCAACCGTTGTGTGTGTTGTTCTTTCGGAAAATGGCGGATCGTCGCCGACCTGCTGAAAGCTTTCCAGGCGGACGACCGTGTTGTTGATGAAAGCGCGCCGTCATGTGTTATGATTTTCTGTGGCCACACTGAAGCGACCGTCAAGCGACATCGTGGCGGGCTCAGCATTCGATGCGGAATACGCATCTCACCGTTCGTTACTTTTGAAATATTCCGGAAGGCAGAGTCATGCGGATGCTGAATGTCCTTACCCTTTTGCTGTGCATCGTGTCCTGTGCATCCTCAGTGATGGCGGTCATGTGTCCGTTCTGTGATGCGCCGTTTCTGGTGATGGCCGAGCAGATTCGGGAATGTGACCATCTGCTGCTCGGAAAGTGGATTGGTGGAGACAAGCCGAAAGGTCCTCGCGGCGGCACGTCGCGTTTTGAGATCGTCGATGTGGGCTTTTCGACGGGCAGCCGGTTCAAAGTCGGGGATACGATCGAGATTCCTCGGTACATCGCGGGGACTGAAACGGCGACGTACTCTCTGATGGGGCCGAATGATCGATTCGAAGACTGGCATTCGCCCTCTGAGGTGTCCGCAGAGGGCTGGAAGTATCTGGCACACATTCCGCCTCCCGTCACTGACTCGGGAGAACAGTCGCAGCGGTTGCTCTATTTTCTGGAGTTCTTCGAACATCCCGACCAGATGATTTCCGATGACGCCTTTGCGGAATTCGCCGCCGCCCCGTACGACGTTGTCGTTCGGCTGAAGGACAAACTTCCCCGAGAGAAGATCCTGACATGGCTCCAGGATCCCCGGACGGCGGCGGCTCGGGTTGGCTTCTACGGACTGCTGGTCGGATTGTGCGGGAATCCGGAAGATGCCGCGATTCTGGAGAAGAAGATCCTGATTCTTGATGCCGATTTTCGCCCCGGCATCGATGGCGTCATGGCTGGCTATGTGTTGCTCACCGGAGAGCAGGGGCTGCGAAAACTCGAAGAGGCCAAGACGCGTACAATGGTGGTCATAAACACAGAAGGCAGGGAGGTCGAACTGCCGTTCAGTGAAACGTATGCGGTGATGCGGATGCTGCGGTTTATGTGGACATATGAATCAGACCGTTTCACGAAAGACCGGCTCAAACAGTCGATGCGGACGTGTCTGGATCGCCCTGAACTCGCGGATCTTGTGATCACGGACCTCGCGCGCTGGAAGGACTGGAGCATCCAGGATCGACTGATGGCAATGTATGATCACGAAAAGTTTTCCAACCCGGCGATCAAACTGGCCATCGTGCGATATCTGCAATACTGCAGTCGGGACAATGGAGAATCATCGACAACAGCGTCACCGCCGGATCATGCAGTGACAGCGGAAAGGAATTTGAAAATCCTTGAGGAAAAGGATCCCAGGACTGTCCGCGATGCCAAACGATCGCTCGTTCACTGACAGCAGCAAGCGGATGAAATGCTGATCGCCCGATTTTGACCGCGAGTCTCAGCGGCAGATTGCATGCACTTTGGCCAGAGTTCACTTTATCAATGCCCCCATGGTTGGTTCCGAAGGGCTTAGCGGTCAGAATTCCGGTTTGCGGGCGACACTCACCGGACCTTGAAAAATGGCAAGCGAATCGGTCACAGGCTGGATTGACCAGCTTGCAGATGGCAATAACCAGGCAGCCGAACAACTGTGGCAGCACATTTGCCTGCGGCTGGAAGAGTTTGCACGCCGAAAACTCGACGTGCAGACCCGGCGATGCTACGACGAACATGACGCGGCGAACAGTGCGTTCCACAGTCTGTGTCGCGGTCTCGCCGATGGCCGAATCGAAGCCGAAAATCGAGACGCTCTTTGGGGTCTGCTGGCCGTCATCACGTCCCGGAAAATCTCAACACAACGGCGAAACCAGAGTCGTCAGAAACGGGGTGAGGGAGCCGTACGCGGTGAATCCGGGTTTGCCGAATTTGGCAACGCTGGGATCAACGCGGTCGTCGGTAACCAGAAGACGCCCGATGTCCTGGCAGAAGTCTCTGAGAGTTGTGCTCAACTGTTCGATTCACTTCCAAACGAAATGATGAAGAAAATCGTGTTGCTCAAGTTTCAGGGGGCCACGAACGGAGAAGTCGCCAGCGAATTGAAGTGTACTCAGCGCACCGTCGAACGAAAACTGGAACGAATTCGTCGCATCTGGGTGGAAGCTGGCCTGCACGACAGCAGAGAGTGACAAACGCAGCGTGGCGTCCAGCTTTGGCAGTCGGCAAAAATATGGATTGGGAACAGCACGTTCGTCGCCGCCAAATCCAGCAAGTTTGAGGTCACCAGTCGGGGTGTCTGAATTTCGTGATGTAAATCCGCCGGACTCGTCGCAGGCGGTTTTTGCGTGCGGAGCGGATGTTGGGTTTGGTTGTTGTCAGTGACAGATCAGCAACTCTCCCAGATCGACGAGTTGTGTGACCGTTTCGATCGGAAGTTGGTGAATGGGCACGGTCCGCGCATCGAGACATTTCTGGCTGATGCTCCAGCGGCAGCTCAGGACGGACTGCTGGCAGAGCTGCTGGCCATGGAATTCGAATACCGGACTCAGCAAGGTCATGAACCTCAACGGGACGACTACGTCCAGCGATTCCCGGAACAGGAGAGCGTCGTCGTCGACGTGTTTTCCCGCGATGCAACAACACAGTGTCCGGGCAACGATTCAACTTCGAGACTGGCCGATATCCTCCCTGACCTCGACAACTTTCGCCTGATTGAAGAACTCGGTCGCGGTGGCATGGGAGTCGTGTGGCTGGCCGAACAGGACAAACCGGTCAGACGTCGCGTCGCCCTCAAGCTGATCAAGTCGGAATTCGCGTCGAAGCAGGTGCTCGCACGGTTTGCCGCCGAAAAACAGGCGCTGGCGATGACGGATCACCAGAACATCGCCAGAGTTCTGGATGCCGGGACAACAAGCGACGGTCGTCCGTACTTCGTGATGGAACTGGTCGCTGGAATCCCGATCACTCACTACTGCGATGACAACAAACTGAGTGTGGACGAACGACTGAAGCTGTTTGTCTCTGTCTGCAAAGCTGTGCAGCACGCGCACCAGAAGGGAATTATTCATCGCGACCTGAAGCCGTCGAACGTGCTCGTCACCGTCATCGACGGCGACGCTGTTCCAAAAGTCATCGACTTCGGACTGGCGAAAGCCGTCGAACAGAACGTGCATCTGACAGACGCAACAATGCAGACGGAATTTGGCAAGGTCGTCGGTACGGTTCGATACATGTCGCCCGAGCAGGCCGAACTGAGAGGAATAGATGCCCAGAATGTTGACACTCGGACGGATGTCTATTCGCTTGGCGTCATGCTGTACGAACTGCTGACGGGCTCCACTCCACTGAATAAAGAGACCCTCGGGAAAAACGCTCTGTTGAAGGTTCTCCAAATCCTGCGAGAAGACGACCCGCCTCGCCCCAGCAACCGTTTGAGTTCGTTGTCAAACGAGGTGAATTCCGAAGTCGGCAGCCAGCGAAGACTGTCTCCCGCCAGACTGCGGCAACTTCTGCAGGGGGAACTCGACTGGGTCGTGATGAAGGCGTTGGAGAAAGATCGCACTCGCAGGTATCAAACTGCAAATGATTTAGCGCAGGACATCACCAACTACCTGACGGGTGAAACCGTTACTGCGAGGCCACCTTCGACGTGGTATCAGGTTCAGAAATTTGCGAGCCGGCATCGCGGACTTGTCGCTGCCATGCTCGCGATTGGTGTCGTGTTGGTTGCGGGGATCGCTGGCACGAGTTTCGGACTGATTCAAGCGAATCAGAAAACCGAACTCGCGGAAGACAAGACCCACGAAGCTGAAGACGAACGCGCGAAGGCGAAAGCCAGCGAACAACTGGCACTCCTGGAAAAGGACCATGCTCAATTGAATGAACAACGCGCCATCGACGCGGAGAAACTCGCCCGCGATTCCGAAGCCGCCGCCAAATTCCAACTGGCCAACGCGAGGTGGGAAACCAACAGGGCCGGCGACGCTCGCAACCTGCTTCACGAGATTCCGAACGAATATCGCGACAACTTCGAACGGAATTTCTGCAACCGACATTTTCAGGGCAGCGACATCACCTGCTACGGGCATTTGGCACATGCGAACTGGGTGGTCTTCAGTCCCGATGGCACGCAGATCGCATCCGTGAGTACTGACAGGACAATCAAAATCTGGGACGCGCAAACAGGAGAAGAAGTCGCCACGCTCACCGGACACACTGCAGCCGTGGTCACCGTCGCCTTTAGCCCCGATGGATTGAAACTCGCATCTGGAAGTGATGACAGTACGATCAAACTCTGGGACACGAAGTCAGGTCAGGAACTCCAAACGCTCGACGAGCATACGAAGCCTGTTCGAAGCGTCGCCTTCAGTCCGGATGGCAAATTGCTGGCATCCGGAAGCGATGATCACCTGATCCGGCTGTGGGATCTACATTCGGAATGGAAAGGTTGTCTCACAGGACACCGTGGGGAACTGCTCCGGGTTGCCTTTAGCCCTGACAGCAGACGGCTTGTCTCCTCTGCCCGTGACAACAAAGTCAAACTGTGGGACGTGAGCGATCTGCATTCCGTGGAAGAGATCCACACGCTCGAACCCGACGGCATGGCGCTCGGCATCTCCTTCAGTCCCGATGGAACTCAGATCGCATCGGGCGGTGACAAAACGATCACTCTGTGGGACGCCGATTCGGCGCGTGAAATCAACAAATTCGTGGCGCACGCAACCTGGATCTACAGCGTCCCATTCAGCCCGGACGGAACTCGAATTGCGTCCTGTGGCGACGACAAGGTGATCAGGCTGTGGGACGCGCGTTCGGGTCAGGAAATCGCGACCTTTACCGGGCATTCGCAGCGTGTCATGAGTGTCGCCTTCAGCCCCGATGGCACGCGGCTTGCGTCCGGAAGTACCGACAGGACCATCAAACTATGGGACGCGGATTCCGGCCAGGAGCAGAAAACACTCCACGGTCACACAAGCGAGATTCGCAGCGTCGCGCTTAGTCCCGATGGCTCGCGCATCGCATCGGGGGAGCAGTGACCTTACGATCAAGCTGTGGGACACAAATTCTGGTACAGAGATCCTGACGCTCACGGGCCATGCACACGTCATCACCTGCGTCGCCTTCAGCCCTGACGGTCGATTGCTCGCATCCGCCAGCGCCGATCATTCAATCAAACTGTGGGTTGATCGGGAGTTCCGAAACACACCGCACGAAAAAGCCTGCCGCGCTGCGAAGGTCCGGTTTGATCCAGTGTGGTATCAAGAGCAAGCGGAACAAGCGGCCGCTGCAAAGGACTGGTATGCGGCGACCTTCCATTTTGCTTTGCTGGTGAAGAACGATCCTGATCAGGCGTCGTTTTACGATGGACTGCAATCGTCGTTTCAAAAACTTGAGTCGGAGTTTGAGCAGAAAGAACTCGACCTCGAACCCCGCCTTGCGATGGTGGTCAGAGAATCTTCCTGGGTTTCCACCCCCCAAAGAATCACTCCAGCTCCGACGCGGTAAGGAACGGACCAACCCCGGCTTTGAGGAACCGGAAATCCAGAAAGCCCTTTTTGAATCCCGCAGGACAATCCCAGGGTGGAAGAACACTGGGCAGACGTTCGAGATTCGGTCAACAGGCTTTGAAGGGGTCATGGCGCATGACGGCAACCAATTCATGGAACTCAACGCGAATGAAGATGGGATGCTGTATAAGGATTTCAAAGGTATCAAACAAGACGCCGTGCTTGAGTTCTCGTTTGCGCACCGAGGTCGCATCGGTGATGACACATTGAAACTGACCATTGCCGATCTGGGTGCTGACAATTTGATCGGTGGTGGCGACGACCAGGAGTTATTTGCCAAAGAATACACCACCGGGAACAACGCATGGGCGGTCTACGACAGCACGGCAGAACGCGAGATTCTAGCGTTGGGAAATACAGTACGGTTCGCTTACGCCGCAGTTGACGCAACTGAAGGAACGGAACCTGACAACACCGAAGGAAATTTCCTGGACTCCCCAGAATTCGGCGTTGGGGTCGTGACTGCGAAACGCAAAGCCTACGGCGTAAAGAGACTGCAGGCATTCCTGGCCGGCTGCGATCGCTCCGACAGCCATTATTTGGGAATGAGAAATAACACGGTCGGAATACCACATGAGACGGCCTTCAACACGGGAAGTATTTTTGTCCTTAAGATTGAAGAGAAAGACAAATTCGCGATTCTTACAAACCGGGAAGGAAGGTATGTCACAGCACGGGGAAAGGCTGTTGTGCTGACCGAGGAATTGGAACAAGGATCCCGTTGGATGATTCGTAATCCACTTAAGACGGATCTGGATCCGAACAACGGATGGTTTAGTCTGGAATCAGCCAGTGATCCAGACAGGTTCCTGCGGCACTATTCGTTTCTCGCCTATGCTCAAAAAAGGGCAGAGCTCACTCCGGGCGAGGCTATACTCTTTCCGGCTGACGCCTCATGGAAATTCGTGGACGCAGAGTAGTGTTCAGGAAAACGACTTCTGAAGGGAATCACACAAATTGCACCAGAAGACATTCTCAATACTGTACGGCACGGTGTTGGCTGCTTAGGGTCGATGAGTGAAGATTGATCGTCGAGGAGGTATCTATGCGGTCGGGAGTGACAGTGATTGCGAGGCGCAGGGAGATTGACGCAGCCTGCAAGGGCGCGTTGCCGTTCATGCGCGCAGGGTGAAGGGCGGCGGATGAGATGCCGAAAGCACCCCGCGAATCATGGCGTCTGTTTTTTTAGCTTTTCGATGTGAGCCATCAGTTCGTCTTCGCTGGCAAGGCCGCAGAAGTGGAAACAGATTCATTTCAAACGTGCGTTTCGTCGGCTTGCGGCCAGTCCACAGAGCAATCAGCGTGCAGGCGATGTTGTCGCTGTAAGTTTGAATCTCGATGCCGTTCTGTTTGTGGCTCAGCAGGTGACGGCATGCCACACACTGTTGTCTCGCAATCGACAGTCGTAACTGCTGCCCGCAGCCCAGCTTTACCTGAACATTCTTGAGTTCGCTGGCCTGCTGCAGTCCTCGGAGTGAAGTGACGATCGGGGCGAATAAATACAGCAGCAGCAACATGCAGTATCTCGATCCTAAACGTGCGACAGGCGCAACAAAAAACCATCGGACAATCCCGAAGGACTGGCCGATGGCTCAATTTTTCTCGACGTGGTCAGATCGCCGAGGCTCCAGTTGGTTTCTCAGGCCAACTGCTTTCGGCGGTTTACAAGGGTCCGAATACGTTCGGCGAGCAGAGCTGCGTCGAATGGTTTGCGGAAGGTCTCGTTAAACACCGAACGGTCAAAGCCGGAAGCGTTGTCGTCGTCGCTGAGGAGACCGATCAGAACGGTTTCGTTGAATTCAGAATTCTTCCGAAGGTTCTGCGCGATCATCAGCGCTTCTTCACGCCCCATGACAAAATCCACCACCACGCAATCGGGGTGAATAGATTCTGCCTGGATACCAGCTTCAAAGCCACTGGCAGCTATTTCGATCTTAAAGTCGTCGTTGGAAATCATCTCATTCAAACTCGATCGAGTTGTCAGATCAGAACCAACGAGCAAAATTTTGCCCATTGCTTCGTCTTCCAATTCGCCGAGCGGCATTCCGTGTTCCTTTAGGAAACGGATTAGATGTTCGCGAGGTATGCGTCTATCTTGTGAGCCAGGAATTCGATAGCCTCGAAGCCGTCCGGAATCGAACCACTTCGAAACAGTACGCGGGGCAACTTTACAGATCTTAGCTACCTGACCAGTAGTGAAGATCGTCTTCATGGGCGGGCTCTCCAATCAGTTCTCACTGCACCATCCGGAATCCCGTCCTAGGATCCCGAATCGTCATCACCCGGATGTTCTGCTTTGGTTGAATTACTCGAAAGTAATTCGCTGTCGTGACAGCCAATTCAAAACGCGGGTCCAGAATGATGACAGGGGTCGTTTTTCGGATTGCGTGCGGAGCAATCCCGTGCCTGCACAAGGCACTGGGGCGCAATTCACTCTGTACCACTACCGAAATAGCGGACAGCGACCTTATCCGGACATCCCTTCCGTTACGGTCAGACGCTGAATTGCCCCCCTGGCGAATCAGCCTATTGTGCTTCCTGGCCTCCCCACAGAGAGCACACTCAGTGTGTCCTCTGCCACAACAGGATGACAATCGCCTGCTTTATGTTCGTCGTTTGGATGGGAACGACTTTAAGATCTTTGACAGACCTGCAGTAACTGCCATGAAGAATGTGAACGCGGCCTGCACCGAACGAAGGATGCAAGCCCCGAAACTTCGGCGATTTGTGCGGAATCGAAGGACTCCGTTCACGCTGGAATAATGTCGGAAAAGCGAGATGGATCGGCATCGGCGACTGTCCTGAGGCACAAAAGCTCCGGGGCCGAACCGGGCGGACTGCAGGAAGCTCCGGGGTTTCGAACTGCGATCTCCAACCCCAATCGCTTCACCCAACCATCTATGCCATTGACCTACGCGGCTTTCCCTCGGCTGGATGCTGCCACGAAGTTTCCGTGCTCATCGACGTCTTCAAATCGCAGCGACAGGCGGCGGGAAATTCCGGACTCCTCCATCGTGACGCCGTACAAAACGTCAGTCACCGCCATTGTTGGCTTGCGGTGAGTGATCATGATGAACTGTGTGTTCTGCTGAAATTCCCGCAGTACGTTTACGAATCGCCCAATGTTGCCGTCATCCAGCGCGGCATCGACTTCGTCCAGAATGCAGAACGGACTCGTTCGACTCTTGAAGATCGACAACAGCAGCGCGACGGCCGTCAATGTCTTTTCTCCGCCGCTTAACAGAGAGATACTCCGCAATTCCTTCCCCGGCGGGCGGGCAACGACCTCGATCGCGCACTCGAGCACATCTTCCGGATCTTCGAGGATCAGGTCCGCTTCACCACCGCCGAACAGTTTTCGAAACAACTCTCTGAAGAATCCCCGAATGGTTTCAAATGATTCCAGAAACATCCGGCGACTTTCGACGTTGATTCTCCGGACGATGTCCCGCAAGGCGTCGCGAGCCGCTTCAAGGTCGGTTAGTTGCGTGTTCAGTCGCTGAAAGCGAGTCTCCAGTTCAATCAGGTTGTCCAGGCTTTCCGTACCGACATTCCCGACCTTTCGCAGCTGACGACGCAATCGTTCGACACGTCGATCAATCTCGCCTCGCATTTCGGTGTATTGAGTCGAATCCGCGATAATCCGCTGATGATCGTCTTCGAACAGCGGAATCTCAGTGGCGTCAGTCGTCAACGCGGCGTTTTGCTGATGCTCGCTGTCGGAATCACTCTCGGTATCCGCAGCCGGGCCGGTGCTGTCACGCCGCAGCCAGATCGCAATGGCTGAGCGACCGGCCGCGACAGCTTCCTGTACTTCGATCTGGAACTCCTCACGGATACGTTCGGCCGTCGTGGTCAGTTGATGATCAATGCTGCGGACCTGCAGTTCCACTTCGTGATGATGCGATTCATGTTGACGGCAGGCGTCGCGAATCTGCAATTCAGCGGATGAGGCGGTGTTACGGTTCATCCGCAGTCGATTGCGCGTGCCCGTTCGGCCGACAATTTCGGTTGCCAGTTGCTCGTCCGTCACACTCAATTCCGCAACTTCAGCAGCAGCGTTCAATCTTGCAATCAGCAGATCGCGCTGGCGCTCTACCGCTGCGGAAAGGCGACGATCGGCTTCCTGCTGCTGGAGTTCCCGCTGCTGAAGATCTTCGCGAACACGTTCGACCGCCTCCTGAAGTCCCAGCAGGCGTTCTTCTGATCGCGTCAGTTCCAGACTTGCCGCCGTGCGATCGCGATCGATGGTGTCCAGCTCATTTTGGCAGCCCGTTTGCTCGTTTGTCAGCTCCGCAATGTGTTCCTGCTGCCGCGTTAACAGCGTCTCGCCCGACTGCTTCTGGTTCTGCGCCACTTCGATTTGAGTGACCAGATCCGCAATTTCATTGGCCAGCTGTTGCTCCTGCTCTTCCAGCAAGTTGGCACGTTGTCGCGCCTCTTTCAGCTGGCGACGTTGTTCAACGACCTGCTGCTCGGTCGTCCGCGACAGTTGGACCTGTTCGCTGACTTTCGCCCGCGTCTGTGTCAGCTGGTCGTCTGTCGCAACAATGTTTTGACTCAGTGATCGCAGCATGAGTTCGCGCTGCGCGATTTCATGTTCCAGGCGATGCAGTTCATTGCGCAGTCGGCGAAGTTCGCTTTTCCGCGACAACAGGGCCGATTCATTTCGGACGGTCCCTGCGAACAGCGTGCCATCGCTTTCGATTAATTCTCCCTGCAGCGTCACGAAGCGGCAGTTGCCTTCTGTCTGAGCATGCAGTCGCAGCCCGTCGGCCAGTGTTTCGACAACCCAGGTGTCGGCCAGCAGATGACCAGCCAGGGATGGCATGGTTTGCGGAGGACGCGCCAGGCCATCAGCGCGGCCAACAACGCCTCGCTGGCCAAACAGTAGAGGTCGAGCTGCGTCACCCTGGGAAAATACCGATCGCACAATTGGACTGTCAGAACGCGGATCGACCCATGTGACCTGCATCGGATCGGCGGATCCGGCAGCCGCCAGCAGACTTTCAATCGAGTCACTGCCCGAGCGTGCGGACGTCTTTTCACGCCCCCACCAGGAATTCGCCTGACGAGAAACATCGGATTCCGCGTCGTCGTCGTTGGCCCACAGGTCATCACTGCGCCGCAAACTGCCACGCAATTCCGACAAGTCGCCGCTTGCCACATCCGTATTCTCAATGGAAATGAAGCCGACACGGTCTGTGATCCGGCATCGGCCGGAGTTCAGATAATCAATCAGTGGCTTCATCTGCGTCACAACCAGCAGCTGAGCGCGTCCGGACAACGCGACTTCCAGCAACGCGGCATTTTCCATATCGACGTCAAGCAGGTCGGCGACACTGCCGCAGATCAGATTCCACGGCGCGGAATCGGCTTCTTCGGCCCGACGCAGAATTTCCCGGACGCCGATTCCAAAACCTTCCTGACGATCTTCAAGGTCCTCCAGGACAGCGCGGCGTGCCACCTGAGCACTGCGGTGTTCTCGCAATTCGGCGAGTGACTGCTGCGACTCACTGCGTTCGTGTACCAGCTGTTCGCGGCTGCGAATCAGACTGTCCGCATTGTTTTCCACGTCCACCAGCGCCTGCCGGGCCTGAATCAGTGCCTCTTCCAGAGCGGGCATATCTGCACTCAGGGCATCGACCACGCTGGTCAGTTGCGCGGACTGTACTTCCAGAGTCCTCTTCCGCTGTTCGGCGGATTTTTGAAGTGCCAGAAGATTACTCAGTGTCGATGTCGCCTCAGAGTTCAGACGCACCTGCTGCATCAGGGCGTGGCGAGCCGCCTCAATGTTTTCCCGGGATTCCGCGAGTGCCTGCTGGAGTGCGGTGACCTCCTGGTCTCCGGAAATCAATGTCGCCTGGCGGCGGTCAAAGGCCGCTCGTTCCACCGTCAGCACGGACTTTAGATGAGACTCTTCCGTTTCCGCCTCCAGCACTCGATTTTTCATCAGATTCTGCTGCCGAAGCAATCGCTGCAAGTCCGACTTCAGCTCTTCCTCACGCGCGACCTGATGTCGTACGGTGGATTCCAGGCTGGCCATTCGACTGCGAAAATCACTGCGGCGACGTTCGACTTCCCGCAACTGGTCATCAACCTCCGCCAATTCCGCGTCTGCGGCGGTGACCTGAGATTCCGCTTCTGACTGTTTCAGTCGCAGTGCCTGCAGCGTCGCGGCCGATTCCTGCATTTGGCGGTTGAGGAGATCGCGTTGAGTGGATTCGCGTCGAAAGTCGTCCGCCGCCAGTCCGACCCAAAGTCGTTCCAGTTCCGTGGAAATACTTCGATACTTTGAAGCCCGCTGAGCCTGAGTTCTAACGGCACCAACCTGCGTTTCGACTTCATCAACCAGATCTGACAGCCGGATCAGATTTTGCTCAACCCGGTCCAGTCGTTTCAAAGCTTCGGTTCGCTTCTGTTTGAAGCGACTTATCCCGGCGGCTTCTTCGAAGATCAATCGACGATTTGCAGCATTGGATTGCAGAATCTGATCAACGCGTCCCTGTTCGATGATGCAGTAAGAGGCGGCTCCGGCACCGGTCCCGACAAACAACTCGCGGACGTCCTTCAGTCTCGCGGTGTTGCGATTGATGAGGTATTCAGAATCTCCCGATTGCCAAATCCGACGCCCGATCGAAACCTCGTCCTGATCCATCGGGATAAAGCGGCTGGTGTTGTCGAAGATCAGCGTAGCTTCTGCGAACTGTGATCCGGTCCGGCTGGACGAGCCGTTGAAAATCACATCGGTCATGTCCTTGCCGCGAAGGCTCTTCGCGCTTTGGTCGCCCAGAATCCACTTAATGGAATCCACGACGTTGCTCTTCCCGCTCCCATTCGGACCTACCACACCGGTGATTCCCGATGCAAAGTCAAAACTGGTGCGGTCGGCGAAACTCTTGAATCCAAAGAGTTCGAGCGACTTGAGCATGAATTCTAATCCCTGGTCTGCGTGCCCTAGTTTTCAGACGCGCCCACCCATTGTCTTATTTCTTTGTGAACGGCTTCTTCAAACGCTCCGCGAAACGTGATCCAAATCCCGACACGCCGCCTTTCATGGCCGAGATATCGACGGTTTCTCGTTCAAAAGTCTCCATCTCAGCATCCGCTGGTGAGACGTCGGCTTCGGAAGTGGTCACCTTCGCAGGCTCGACATTTCCAGGATCGATCGGATCGGTTTGATTTGTCGGATCAGACTGATCTGTGGAACCGGCTGGCTCGGACTCATCGGTCTTCTTCTCCGTATGATTCCCGGATTTTGCATCGTCCGCCGCATCCTGTTTCTGGATAGCGTCGAAATTTAGGTTTGACAGTTTCTCTTCGGATTCATTCTCCCGCAGCTCTTCTTCGTCCAGTTCATCAAACATTTCAGGAACAAGCCGTTTGTTGCCGATGAGCTTTCCGCTCGCGGAACTGTCGGTCTCGTCTGCTTCGTCTTCTGAACTCTGGTTGCCTGCCAGATAAACACGGCCAGCTTGTGGCATGCGGTCGATACCAAACTCTCCGACAAAATTATGCTGCTGTTCCGCTTCGATCAGCATTTGCACAATGTCGGGATATGTGGCACCCAAATCTCCGCACGCCGTGATGATCTCCACGAGACGGTTCGACACCAGCCGTCGTTTCGGCTCTTCGTTAAGTGTATAGTGGATGACCTCCACTTCATGCTTCCCGGTTGCGCCGATGACGCGAATATGATCACCGGCGTTCAGGACTGCCGGCAGTCTTAACTGCTGCTCAGCACCAAACACGACAACCTCCGGAGTCCGGCGACGCGTAACATGTACCATTGGTTCGCCAGGGACATCAATCACATGCAGCAGGAACCGAGTGTCGAAGATCATTGGATGTAACCACGGATCATTCGGATCCAGTTCCTTCATCGCCCGGAATGCACCGTAGCGGGTTTCGAGCGAGCTGGAATCCATCAGCTCCCGCAGGGCGATGACGGAATCCGCGTCGTCGATTACTGACATCGCCACGAATGCGTAGACTCGAAATGCCGGTTGATTGGCGGCGGCTTCTTTCAGGATCGGAATACCGTCCGGTTCTCCGAGATACGCGAGCGTTTGAGCGGCCTGGAAACGGACTTCGAAGTCGATCGAATCCAACGCATCTTTCACGTAGGGAATTCCACTTGTGCCGATCGCTTCCAGTTGCAGTGCCGCGGACTGGGCTTTTTCGGGATCCATGATATCGCGCGCCAGTTTTTCAACTCGAATCCGTCGCGCGACATCGGTCTCATTAAACGCGATACTGCGAATGACGGCCTGATAACGGGGGAAATTGTTGACGTACTGGGGATGCACTTTGAGTTTGATCAGATCGTCCTGCTTGGCCTCGGCGCAGGGAATCTTCTGGCCGAAGTTGTTGTAACGGTTGAATCGTTCCGAGACAGCGTCAGCGATGCGCTTGCTGTTACGAAAACCCTTCTTTTCGCGTCGCAGGACGATACTCAGATCGCGTTCAGTTCTGGACATCGCCCCGCCGGGTATCGTGCCGTACATTAGTTCGCCCTGGCGTTCATCCGGGGAACTCTTGACACCGATATTTGTCAGAATCGCACCACCTGCGACTGCGTACTCATGACCTTTCAGCGCGCCGCGTCCCTCGACAACCTGTTCTTCGAACATCCGAGTTTCCAGCAGCCAGCCGCCCTTGAGGCTTGTGGCCTTGCTTTGCGGCGGAATGGCCACGCGAACGTCGAATCGCTGACCTTTTCTGACCATCGCCGGCAGATAAGCCGTCACGATTACCAACGCCGTGTCTTGCGATGCCAGGATGCGCTTTCCGTCTTTGATGTTGCGTCGAGACATCTCGTTTTGAAGCTGTGTTCGTACTCCCGACGGCGCGGGATCTCCACCTGTCCCGTTCAATCCAGTCACGAGTCCGACCCCGCGAAGCGTCAGGACATTGTTACCCTGCACGCTCATGTATTCGGACAGCAAAGGCGTGTCGATCTTCGTGCCAATTTCGTCATTGTCTCCGTCTTCGAATTTCTCTTTCGCGGACTTCTTGTCTTTCTCCGCCGTGACCTTGGCTTTGTCCCCTGAAAAACGGTCGGCGAGCATGCCTGCTCCCGGCATGGTCATCAACCCGGATGCACAACCGCTCAACAGCGCGGACGTGATGAAGCACACGATCGCCGGCATCAGTTTCAACGGTCGCTGATTCTGGGCGGGGCGGTTTGCGTGGTCTCGTTGCCGAACGCGGTTCGAAGTTAGCAGCGAATGAAACATTGTGCAGCTCCGTCGCCGTGAGACATCTCGCCTGATTCGTGACAGCAAGGAAAATTGCCGCGCGAACTGCGTCAGTTTCTCACGAGCCGCCGCGCAATCAAAACTGCACTGCCGACGGGCGGTGCAATTTCAATGCAAAGCAGATTGAGTTGAGGAAACACGGGATGATTATGAGGCACGGAGACGCGGAATGCGGGCTGCCGTGTTCTCAGAGAGAGGAGTGAGGAGGAATATCTGAAGCTGCGTCTGCGTGTTTCAGACAAATTCACCTGTCGCGGTGGGTGGACTGCCCCGAACATCAGTCTGATTGGAAAGACTGACCTCGTTTGAACCGCGATTGTCATCATTGCCGCAGAGGGATGGTCCGGACAATGATCATGGGAATCTGTCTGGCCGGGATGCGGCTGCAGAACAACTTCACGTCGCAGACAATAGTGCCACGAGATTTGTGGGGTCAATGGTCGTCCGCTCCTGCGCACGGACTCAAGTGCGGTGATTTTGCTGACGACCGTCTCATCCGGCAGGAAATGCGATCGACGGCAAAAGTCAGCAAAGTCCTTCCACAGACAGTCCGAACGCAACGGCAAATGTTGCAGCACTGTGGCTCGTCAATTGGCAGAATCTGCTGAAGCTCCGAGTTCGACTAACCCGGACCAACGACAGGGACCGACTTTGATGTGCCTCAATCGCGTTCTTTGAGGCACCAAATCCTGACACCGTCAGAATGAGTGAAGGAATTTTCCCTCGAAAACTCAAGGCGTTTAGGAATGAAATGCCTCGACCTGCTGAAATTTTTTGTCTGCCTGATTTTGTGGAGGACTTGTCATATTGGCCGTCGAATCTCGATCCACATCAACTCTTTCCTGCGCGAGGCCTTACCATGTCAAAGGTTAAGCGTTGCATAATCTGCGTTGAAAACTCCTGACTTTCCCTTGATCAGGAACGAATATCTTTGGAGGATATGAGGCTCAGAGCCGCCGTTGTCGGCAGCCTCTTTATTCATTGCGTTTTCTAAAGGAGTGTGCTTGTGAAATATTTCGACCGCTTTCGGCGGGGATTCACACTTATTGAACTGTTGGTAGTGATCGCCATTATTGCAATTCTGATTGCGCTCCTCCTGCCTGCAGTGCAACAGGCACGCGAGGCAGCTCGGCGGACACAATGCAAGAACAATTTGAAGCAGCTCGGCGTGGCCCTGCACAACTACCACGACGTGTTTTCTACGTTTCCGCAGGGAAAAGTCGTTGACAGAAACGTGCGATATGCGGGTTGCCCGGGATGGGTCAACGGTTCAGGATTCGCCTGGCGTGTGATGATCCTTCCGATGATCGAGCAGTCCGGGCTTTACACGGGAAATGTTCTGGACAATTCGGGCATATACACCTGTGACCTTTTTGCCAACGGTGCCAACAATCGACTTGTGTTACTCAGAACAACAATTCCCGCGTATCTTTGCCCAAGCGATCCTACGCCGTTTGTTGGAAGTGAAAAGCCGACAAACTATGCGGGTATCGGAGGCGGTGCAAAAAACAGCCACGGTGATCTGGATCCCATGGGCGTTCAGGGAATCCTGACTTTTCGCGGTGCCAGGATGCGAGACATTGTGGATGGCACTAGTAATACCGGAATGGTCGGAGAGGTTCATCGCGGCGCGCTGTTCAACCGTTACAGCGGCGGGCCAGACAGTATTACCGGCCAGCGATGCAAATGGTGGGCTGCTGAATCTGGTTTCTGCGCGGCAGATACCTGGTTTCCGCCAAATGCCGCCAGCCCCACCAGGGGGAACAACAGAGGACAGACGGCACCTCAAGAGGGTGCAGCGAATGACACCGCCTGTCTCTCCGGAAATGGCCCGTGTGCCGACCAGGTCTCCTGGGTTGACGACGTGGCACCGGACGAGCCTGGTGCTCGAGGTGTATCAAGTGCGCATGTCGGCGGTGCTCAACTCTTGCTTGGTGATGGCAGTGTTCGCTTTGTTTCCGAAAACATTGACATCAATACCTGGAGGGGCGTCGGCACGATGAATAATAGTGAAGTGCTCGGAGAGTTCTAACGACCTTTGCAGTTGTTCAGGCGTGAATATCTGAGGCCCGGTGTCCGTGGACACCGGGCCTCGTCGTTTCACCGCCTTCACAAGGAAACTTAAAGATGTAAGATCACGAACCAAAATCAAAGACTTCCTCCGCGCCAACCAACTACTCCTCACTGTGGTTAATCAGAATGCGGCATTTTATGCTCATGGATTTCGCGACAAGCGGGCCAGAAACGGATGCACCGCTCCGGCGACTCGGGAAATCCTGGCACC
>JBBQSE010000082.1:0-21751 GCA_038214195.1 Planctomycetales bacterium | reverse complement strand
GCGCACAAATAGCACACCCCGTGCAGCCGTCCTTGAACGTGTGCGCGGGGTGGTAGCCCTTGGGGGTGAGATGTGACATATTAAGTTCCATCACATCTTGTGGACAGGCGCTAATGCAAAGTTCACAACCTTTGCAATAAGTATCACTGACTTCGATCCAACCTTTAGCTGGCATTGAGTCTCCTTTATTATTCGAGAAGTTAGACAGTAATTAGCGGGAATTCCCGCCAACCTGATTATGTCGTTTTCCTACAAATGCGAGTAGTGCCATGCGTCACAGACAAGAACGCTGAAGGTCATTGTTTTTTATAAGGGTTTCTTTCGCAAATTCCTCAAAATTGTACTGCCGTCATTGAAACCAAGCGGAAGGAAGACTTGCAGAGTGTAAACGAATAAGTTTTCAAGCAAGGCAAATAATCCCAGCCAATACCAATTTCCAGACCAGCAGGGGAGAAGGAAGTAGAGAATGATAGATAATAGTCCGTTGATGATCGGCCCACCTAACGCGCGGCGGATGTGAATGGATGGCGGCAATTCTGGTTCATCTTTCGGGTCATTCCGACACTCGATGGCCACTTTCAACATCCAGGCGTTTTCACCGAAGACGAACTCGTGGGATTCGCCACGGCCACCGCTCCCGCAAGCCAGTTCGCATCTCAGCAACGGCATGGCGTCATGAAAAAAGCCCGCTCAAAAAAAGCGAATCCTGCTCCTGGATCAACTGGAAGCCCGTATCCTAAATCCCAGTGACTAAGCGGGCCATTGTGTATTAATCGTGAGAGGCAGGTTTGGGCAAAACGTGACTGCTGAATTCCTGTTCAGCTTGCCTTTGCGGATTTGAGAGTACTGGACTGACTCACGTACTGTCAACCTCCGTTGCGTCACCGAGCGAAATAGACTGGCACAAAGGTCCGGCTGAACTTTTCAGCCGCCGAGCGCTGCCCCCCTGGTCCCACGCTCGTTTGTGCCGATTGACAAGTCAGCTCCAGCCGAACTCCGAAAAGCGGTACGACATCTATTCACTATCAACTACAGAAAATCGCAAATGATCGAGTCCGCGATCAGCAAGCCTTCGGTCGTGAGTTTGACAGTTCCTGTATCCTGAACCAGAAATCCGTCCTCGATATGTCGCTGCAATTCGTTGCCTGCGAGATCGGACAGACACAAACCAAATTTCCGTTCGAATTCAGCCAGGTTCAGCCCCCGCCGCATGCGCAGAGCCAGCATAATGGCTTCTCGGGCTTTTTCTTCCGTTGATAGTTCCTCGGAATCTTCGATCGCCGATTCGCCCTTTCGCCACGCATTGATCCAGCGGACGACACTGCGAACGTTGGTTCGTCGCACGCCATTCAGATAGCTGGCGGCCCCAGGGCCAAAGGCGAAGTATTCGTCTGCTTTCCAGTAGACCATGTTGTGTCGGCACTCGTAATCCGGGCGAGCAAAATTGGAGACTTCATAGTGCTGCAGTCCAGAATTCGTAATTCTCGCTATCGCTTCGAGATACATCAGTCGTTCGAGTTGATCGGGGGTTCGTTTGAGTTCTCCTTTTTTCTCTCGGCTAAAGAACGGCGTTCCTGTTTCGAAGGTCAGCCCGTACGTTGAAACATGACGAATCGGCAACTGCAGCGCGGCATCGAGTGTCTGCTTCCACGAATCGAGCGTCTGACCGGGCACGCCAAAGATCAGATCCAGACTGAGGTTCGGAATCCACTCCTGGCACTTTTCGACGGCGGCGATTGCCTGTTCCCCGGTGTGAGTCCGTTCCAGTGTCTTTAGCACCGCATCGTCGAATGACTGAACGCCAAGACTGAGCCGATTGACGTTGTTCTCCCGCAGTACGTCGAGCCGTTCGCTGCAAAGTCCATCCGGGTTGGCCTCGACGGAAAACTCAGCATCAGGCGTGGCGTCGAAGTGTTGCCGAAGAAGCGTAAAAAGACATTGCAATGTTTCTGGAGACAAATGGGTGGGAGTTCCGCCACCCACAAAAATTGTATCGACTTCAACAACATCGCCCACCGTGTTTCGATGGGCAAGCAGTTCATTTTCCAGCGCCTGCATGTATTGAGGAATCAGCTGATCACGATTGGCGACGAGGGCAAAATCACAGTAGCCACAATGATGCAGACAAAACGGGACGTGAATATAGACGGCACGCGCGGTTGTCGAAGGTTGCTGACTCATGCGTCGCCGCTGTCCCGGACGCTCAGCGGCATGGCGTTCCGAAAATCCATCGATGGATTGTAGCCGAGCTGCCGAATGGCCTTATCGATGCTGTAGTCCAGATTCAGTCCCAGAAACTTGATGCGGGCACTGTTGAGCAGCGGGGCTTCTTTTTTGCCAAGCAGCTTCCATGTGGATTCCATCGCAGCCGCGAGTAACTTCGCGACGAACAGAGGAACGATTTTTGTCGGTTTTCTGATATCGCCAGCGTCACACACCGTGTCTATAAACTCGCGCTTCGTGACGGCCCGTGGATCGCGGATATTGAAGACCTCACCGACAATGTCGTCGCGTTCAATCGCCAGCCAGATGGCTTCGCAGAGATTGCCGACAAACGTGTTGTTCATCAGTTTGTCCGGCGAACCGAGGAAGGCAAACTTCCCGGAACGCAGCCGTTCCGTCAGTCGCGGCAGGACAGTGCGATCACGCGGTCCGTAGATGAAACCGGGGCGAAGTACGACGGCTGGCAGCTGACGCCGGCGAACGCAGTCGCAGACCAGTAGCTCTGATTCAACTTTCGTCAGCGTGTAACCATCAATGCCCGTCGTGCAGGGAGACGTTGCTTCGTCGGTGCCGTAATGATCTTTGCTCTCGTACACTCCCAGTGAACTGATCTGAACCCAGCGTTTCAGTTTTCCGGTGGCGAGCGCAGCGTCGAGCAGTGCCTGAGTCCCTGTGACATTGATCCGGCGATACTCATCGGTCGGTCCCCAGTCGCCAACCTTCGCCGCACAGTGAATCACAATCGACACGCCATTACAGGCGTCGGACAGCGACTTTGGCTGATCCAGGTCACCGTGAATCAGTTCAACATTCCATTCGCTGAGTAAACTCGTGTCAGCACTGGGCCGCACGAGAGCGCGGACGCGATAACCTTTCGCCACGGCCTGTTCCACGACATGGCTGCCAACAAGCCCGGTGGCTCCCGTAACAAGAATCAGATCGTTCGCAGTAATTTGCACGAATTGAACACCTGGAACAGAAACATGGCCACGACGGCCCGGCTGAATCCGCATGTTGTAACGCCACGGAGTGGAAATTGAATCGCGCAGCGTTCGGATGTCTGTTGGGTTCTCTGGAATTGGCGAGAAGCGTTGATCACTGAAGATGCACTCCAGGTCAGCCCCCTCAGCCGGCCTTCGGCCACCTTCTCCCCCTTTCCAGGGGGGAGAAGGGACATGGAAATCGTTGTCTTTGAAAGTCCCTCAGTCTGAACCACGTGAAGTATATCGCGCGATTTTGGAAGCGCTATTGTTGTTGGATGCGTTAATCCATCATCATCGACTACGGCTGCGATCAGACCCGTCCCTGTCGATTCATGATCACTGCACCTTTGCCAGCGTCCGTAGTTCTGGAACGCGGCGTTTGGCTTCGGTGACGGCTTTGGTGTCGGTTCCGTCCTGGAGGACGATTTCCCAGAGTTCCATCGCGGCGCGGGCCATGTCGGGGCGTTGCTGGATGTATTGATCGGGGAGCGGGCCGGAGGCGTAGGCATCGAGGGCTCGGGCGCGGGCGATGAGGAATCTGAGTTGTTCGGCGATGTCGTCGGCTTCCCATGGCTTCTCGGCGCGGGCTTCGTAGTCGAGCAGGATTTCACAGGCGGATTCGGCGGCGGGAACGTCCGGCCAGCGGTTCAAGACTCCCTGCAGCTGCATCAGGCCCGAGTACATCGTGGCGCGAGTTTTGACTCGCAACTGCGCCTCGTCGAGCAATGCCTTTGCAAGCTCTTCGCGCGTCGGGCTCTTGTCGGAATCGATCCGGCTGGCGGGATAACGCTGAGCGAGTTTGCGGCGGTTCGCAGCTCCGGCTTCGAGCCACTCGATGGACGCTGCAAACGATTTCGAATCGGGGATGGCGTGGCCCATGTTGGGGACCACGGTGACCCTTGTGCGAAGTCCCATGTCGTTGAACATCGAACCTCGAAAGCGTTCGACTTCGCCAAGGTTGAAGTCATTGGTTCCTGTCAGAAACGCGATACTTAGTCGATCGATCGCGCGATGTCGCAGCCATGGTTCGTCACGCAAATCACCGCCGGCGCAAACCGGCATGACACCGCCGAAAAGTTCCGGCATGCCGAACGCAATTTGACAGGCAACGCGACCCCCGCCGGAGAATCCCGCGATGTAGGTGCGATCGGGATCGATGCGGTACTGACGGCGGAGATCGTCCAGAATGTCCAGCACGATTCGCACACGTCGTGGCATCGGCGTATTGTTGCCGGCAGCAAACGGACTGGCGAATGCGATCCCTTTTTGGATGCAGACCGGTTCCAGCTGACTCCATCCCGCCGGGGAATCGTCAGCAGACACGAATAATACGAGCGGCAGCGTGTCGTTCTTTTTCTTCGTCTGGGGCACGAAGCGTTCGTACGACTGTTGCCCCGAATCGTAGCCCTGCAACCATTCGGTGGGTGGATCGACGACGCTTTGATTGGCGACGACGAAGGTCCAGTCCAATCGCGTTGGTTCGGCGACGGTGACTTGCTTCTGGTATCCAGTCTCAGCGGCGGAGCTGATCGAGATGAAGCTGAGTCCGACACAAATTGCCGAGAGGATCGTTTTCAGAACGTTCATGTGATGACAGAAATCTCAAGGGGCGGTGAGACGCTAAGTCGACCGACAAAAAGATTTGAGGACAAAAGTACTGGAATAGGACAGGTTCGCCTGCGGCTTCCATGTTTTGGTCCAACCATCTCCTTGTCATCCGGTCAGTTCGCCGATTTCTTAAATCCCGCCTGAACCAGCGCATCGTAACCGGCTTTGACCGGTCGAATGTCGTAGCCCTTGCCGGTAAGAATCTCGGCACACTGAATCACACGTCCGCCCGAGCGGCAATGAACATACACAGTCTTGTCCTTCGGGAGTTCTTTCATTGCCGCCGCAAACGTCGTTGCATCCTTTAACGTACTCAGCGGCAAGAGATGCGCGTCGGCCAGATGACCTTCATTCCATTCGGAAACTTCGCGCACATCAATCAGCACGGCTGAGCCATCGGCGACTCGCTGTTTGATAACGTCCAGTGAATCAACAGTATGTCCGGCAGCAGTGAACACGGGCTTTTCCTTGGGTTTCGGGGTACTCACAGTTTTCTTCGCTCCAACAAAAACGGGGGAATCCGGATCACCACCGGACTGCAGATAGGCAACAAGGTCCAATATTTCGTCTCGGGTCAGAGTGTTGATCAAACCCTTTGGCATCATCGACGCTTTGGAAACAAGCGTCTCTTCAATGTCTTCGCGCAAGATGGTCGTCAGGTTACCCGGTTCAAGCATGTTCTCACAAACCATCAGCTTGTCCGAGTTAAGATTTACCACGCGACCTGCGACCTGTTTGCCGCTCGTCAGCAGGAAGATGTTGGATTCATATTGGTCGGAGATGACTTTGCTCGGTTCAATGATCGCCTCCAGCATCGTGCGGGGATTGTAACGACGAGAAACAGCCGTCAAGTCCGGCCCCACGACTCCACCGTCACCCGCGAAGCGATGGCATTTGAAGCAGGCCGTGACCTGAAACATTTTGCGTCCGTTATCGAAACTGCGGCCCGATAGTCCCGCTTCGACATCGGCCAGCAGATCATTGACGGCCCAATCCTTCACGATCGGTCGCGATGCGGCTTCAACAAGATTCGCCGTACCGGTCGGCTCAGCTTCAAGCACGGATTTGAGTTCTGCCTTCTCAGCGTCGGTCAGTCGATCAATGGCTTCCTGACGAATATTCTTGATGAAGCCGGAAAACGAATTGCCGCCGCGCAGGGTCGTTGACGTCACGAACCACTGAAAGAATTCTTTCCGTTGGTCCATGGTCCAGTGATCTTTCAGCGCCCGCAGACAGTAAACATAGTGAATCTGTTCCTCCTGAGTCGGTGCCTTTGCAAGTAGTGCCAGCGTTTTTCCTGCGACATGGCTGTCATTCAGGTAAACAAGCAGGCGGCAAAGCTCCTTGTTCAGATTTGGACTCTTCGAGGGATAGTGTGCATCCAGGAGAGTTGCAACATCAGTCGCCATTTCAAGATCCGGCTCACCCATGCGAATAAAACAAAGTCCAAGGACTCGCAATACTGCGAGCTTCTGAGCGTCGGTGAGTTCATCCTGTTTGAGTTGTCCCAGCGACGCCAGCAGCGGCACCTGTTGTTCTTTTCCTCCGCAGCGCGTCAGGGCCAGCAACGCGGTGATTTTTGCATCGGGACTGGAATTCTCGGCAACGGCCTTCTCCTGCCATGACGCGACTGGCTGATGCTCCAGAGCAATGCGAGCGGCGAAGCGAATATTTCGATCGGCATGTCCCAGATAGGGCCACGCAATTTCGACGGCATCTTCAGCATCCGCGTGATGCAGAGCTTCCAGTTTGTGACGCACGCCACGTAACTCAGCACCAGCATCCACAGATTCTTTAACCGGGGTCGTTGATTCTGTGCCTTTGTAAGTCACGCGATACAGGCCGGACTGCGTCCTGCGGCCGCCGATTGTGAAATACATCGCCTGATCGGCGGGATTAATGATCATGTCGGTCACCGGAAGTGGTGCTGCGGAGATAAAACGCTGGGCTTCGCCCGAGTACGTTGAACCATCCGGAGTCATATGCACGGCGTAGATCATGCCGTAACTCCAGTCGCTGATGAACAGAGAATTCTGATATTTGGCGGGGAATTTCGCACCATGGCCGAACACAATTCCTGTCGGCGAACCAGGGCCGATATCGACGACCGAGCCGAGACTGTCGGGATAATACACTGGCCATTTTCCGGTCCCGGAACGCCATCCGAATTCGGCTCCGCTGGTCACATGATTGACGCGAGTCGGGCGATACCACGGAGATCCGACGTCCCATTCCATGTCCGCGTCGTAGGTGAAGAGTTCTCCACTCTGATTAAAGGCGATGTCGTATTCGTTGCGAAAACCGCTGGCCACCAATTGCCAGTCCTGACCATCGGGACTCACCTGAGCGATCCAGCCGCCGGGTGCCATAACGCCGACAGCGTGACCGCCCGCGTCCCACATTCTGGGCAGTAGTTGATCCTCGTCCCAGTTTCGCGGCACGCGTGAATCAGAAAAGTCAGTGATCGGAGTATGATTGCCGCAGCACACGTAGAGTGACTTGCCGTCCGGAGCCAGCACAATCGCATGTGGACCGTGCTCACTGCCGCCCTGCAGCAACCGCAGGTCTTCGACGGAATCATACTGATCATCGCCGTCCGTATCGCGGACTCGGTGGAGACCGACGGCTGGCTTATCGCTGCTGTTTGTCATGACATACAAACTGTCAAAAGCGTACAGCAGTCCCTGGGCCATTCCCGCTTCGACGTTGATTGTTTCGATTTTCGGCTCTTCGCCAGATCCGTTCGCGGGCGGCGTCACGCGGTACAGCTTGCCGTATTGATCCGACACGATCAATCGCCCTTTCGGATCGGGAGTCATGCAGACCCATGAGCCCATCGTCTCACTGGGTACGGAGTACAGCAATTCGACCTCAAATCCCTCGGCAACTCTGAGATCTTCCACCGGTGTTGCCATCGGCAGCGGAGGCGCGTCATCCGTCAATTCGATGGAATCAATGAGTATCGCACCTCGGCGGCTGAGCGGATCGATGCGGATCGAAGTCACAGGTGAGTCGGTCGTGAAATACAGTCTGAGCGTTCGCGATTCATTTTCGGAACCACGCAACTCCCCTTTCACCGATTTCTCTTCCGACGTCCCCGGATCCGCAGCCGTGGTCCAGAACACCTGCACGTCGGCGTTGCCCTTCAACTTTGCGGAAATCGTAATACGATGCGAACCACTTCGTCCGTCGACTTCAGTCGAAAAATACGGATCAACGCCTCGGGAAGCCACTTTCAATTGTCCGTCTTCCAGTGACAGTTGAGTCTCACTGTTGGGCTTCCAGCCGATCGGCTCCTTATCAAAATCCCAGCGAACAATTTCTTCAGCGGCTGTGATGCCGCAGGAAAACACACACGCAGCCACAGCATTCAGCAGCAGTCGTGATAATTGAAAACACGTCATATCTTGGTACCTGAAAAACGAGCGACAGGAAACGCGAAAAAGGTGCAATTCGGTTATCGCATGGTGGGTTGAAGAAACGAATCAGGAAGTGGCGGGTCACAGCAATTCTTATCCGGAACGCCGCTAAGTGTGACTTTGAAAGGCAGTGTATTCAAGGCGTTCCGTGCGGGAAACCAACGACAGTGGCAGGAATTGCCACTGAATCACTCATTCAGATCTCGCGGAACGTTCACAGACGGTGGCCAACCCAAATTTTTGGGACCAAACTTCCGGAATTCAGATACAACCGGCGACACGGCTCACTGAAAAGTTGTATTTAGCGCGGAGGCTCACCTGAGCCAACTGCGGCAGAGGTTTGCTAATCATGACACGATGGACAATACTTTCACTGGTCGGTTTCATTCTGTTCGCGCTGCCGGGATGTGCCGGGATGTTGCATGAACTGCAGCCGCACCGACTGTGGCGATGGAACTACCATACCAAGGGCGAAAACAGTGACGGCAGCTATGGCTCCTACTTTTCTGTCGATGATTCTCTAAACACGCCACAAAAATCCGACCGCAATCATGGCCGACGAGACCCGTAACTCCCGCACCTTCGAATGTTCCCACGAAGCGGATACGGATCGACTTGGAGTCTGGATTGCTGAATCGATCGATCGTGGATGTGTGATTGAGCTGAACGGTCAACTCGGCGCGGGCAAGACACGTCTCGTCCGAGCCATCTGTGCTTCGCTGGGGATTGATACGACCCAGGTCAACAGTCCGACGTTTGTGCTGCTGCAACTCTATACCGATGGGCGAATTCCAGTCGCCCATTTTGACACGTATCGCCTTGGTGATGTTGATGAATTCCTCGCGATCGGCGCGGACGAATACATAGGCGGCAACGAATGGCTTTGCCTCATCGAATGGGCCGAACGTGTCTCCGAATGTCTTCCGGATGATCGACTGCGAATCGATATCAGCGCCACCGGCGAAGACTCCCGTCGATTTGCCATCAGCAGCGCGGGAAGTTCAAGTGAGGCAATCCTGCGGCGTATTTACGAACGCTCAACGCACACGTTTTGACGCTGCGTCTGGCCTGGGCTATGATCGGGGCGACAAAACAGCCGCAGCGCATCAGATCGCGACCCTGAAGCCCCGCAGGAGACGCGGCCAGCCTGCAAACGTATTCTGATTGCCAGGCAATCAACACACCACATGGAAAATCCACATGCGTTATTCGTCGTTCATACTTGCCATTGTTGTCGCAGCGTTTTCGGCAGAGCAGAATTGTTCGGCGTTCCAGCACCAACCTGCGACAGACGGAACATGGCATCCAGTGACAGCCATTCTCAGTGGTCAGGAACTCCCAAAGGAAATCCGCGACGGCATCGTTCTGAAGCTGGCAGGTGATCAATACGACGTCAGGGTGAACGGCAGGCCCGACAAGGGAACCTGCGTGACGGACATGTCAACGACGCCCCATCGAATGACGATTGCCGGCACTGAAGGACCTAACAAAGGAAAAACACTCCTTGCCATTTTCGAAATGCCTGAAACGGACAAGATGCGGGTCTGCTACGACCTGACCGGCAAGGCGTTTCCCACGGCGTTCAAGTCCGAACACGGCACGACGAACTATCTGGTCGAGTACCGAAAAGAATTGCCGAGAGAGACGGAACTGAGTGGCGAAGTGGTCGAGATCGTGGACAGCGATATCATCGAAATGGTGACTGAGGAAAAGAAGAAATACCGCATCAGGCTCAACGGAATCGACGCACCCGAAATGGAGCAGCCGTTCGGGCCTGAGTCACTGGAAGGGCTGCGTCACCTCGTTGGGGAAAAATCCGTGCGCGTGGTTACGCTCGGCGAAGACCGTTCCGGGCAGGTAATTGGCAACGTTTACTTCAGACCGGAGAACGCCGCGAAGAGTGACCCGGAGACTCTGGTGAATTTGGCGATGGTGACGAATGGCTTCGCCTGGCATTATGTTCGATTTGCGCCGGACAATAAAGAACTGGCAGCGGCCGAAGAGTCTGCCCGAACGGCGAAGCTGGGGCTGTGGGTGGTAGAAAATCCGACCGCTCCCTGGGAATGGCGAAAAGCCGAGGACGAAAAAAAGAACAAGAAATGAGTTCTCAGGCATCGAGCGGAAAATGACTGCCACGGAAACAAAAGCTCCCCGCGAACCCACAAACCATCCGACCGTAAATTGTTCCCACATCCGCAAAGGTCCAGACAGGGGCGAGAGACAACTGCTCAACTCGCTGCTATCCACCAGCCGGGCTGTATTTCCCACTGTTTTCGAACAAACTGACGGAGACAATTTCGTTGGACTCAAATTTTTCCAGAACGACTGATTGACATATCGGAATATTCCGATATATTGTGTGAGAGGCGAATGAAACATGTCTGTAATCAAGCTCAAACTGACAGAACTGGATGCCCTTGGCAACGCGGCGGAGTGTCTGCGGACGCTCGCCCATCCGCATCGGTTGAGGATGATTCAGATGTTGCTTCAGGGTGATTTTGCGGTTGGTGACCTGGCAGAAGCCTGCGGTTTGCCAAGCGCGATGGCTTCTGAACATTTGCGTCTGATGCAGAGGTGTGGTTTTTTGACGAGTGAAAAGGATGGCCGCAAAGTGTTTTACAAAGTTGCGGAACCGCATCTCAAGAATATCCTGAAGTGCGTCGAAGACCGTTTCGGGTGTGGTGACGCTGGCCAGTAGGATTCTCGAATCGAGCTTTTTTGGGCCACACAGATCGAATAATTCCGACATTTCAATATTTACGAAACTCAAGAAAGAGAGCAGCAAATGAGCATTCAAGTTATTTCCCCGAAACAGTTGCATGACCGAATTGAAGCTGGCGAGACGATCGACCTGATCGATGTTCGTACGCCGGTTGAGTTCCGAGAGGTTCATGTCACATTCGCGAAGAACGTGCCATTGGACAAACTGGACTGTGCTCAAGTCGTTCGCGGACGAACCAACAGTAACGGTCCGCTTTATGTGATTTGCCGATCAGGAAGTCGCGGCAATCAGGCCTGCGAAAAGATCGTTGCCGCAGGCTGTGTCAACGTCGTGAACGTCGAAGGCGGGACGATGGCGTGGGATCAGGCCGGCCTGCCGGTGACTCGCGGCAAGAAGGCGATGTCACTCGAACGCCAGGTCCGCATTGCGGCGGGGGCGATGGTTCTGACAGGAGCCCTGCTCAGCATCCTGAGTCCGTACTGGATCATACTGTCCGGGTTTGTCGGCGCAGGTTTGATGTTCGCGGGCATTACCGACACTTGCGGTATGGGAATGATTCTGGCCCGGATGCCGTGGAACCATGTTCCGAAATCGCCTGCCGGGACAACGACGGCATCGGGCTGTGCAACTCCAACTGAGGCTTCGTGCTGCGGATGATGGCTGCTGCGTAGTGAAGTGCGCATCGGGCGGTTTATTACTGTCTTATCAGCCGGAACGCGCTGGCGTCCGGTTCATAGGAAACCGGGAGCTAGCACTCTTCGGCTAATTTGGTCACGACACTTATTAACTGCTCGCTGCTTAGTTGGACAGCGCCACACTTAACGAAAATCCAGCGTTTTTGTAACCCGAAGCGTGAGCGAGGGATTGTGACTAACTCGTTCCCTCGCTTACGCTTCGGGCTACTACTTCGAAAAAAGTGGCGCTGCCCAATTAGGCTCTCCGGGCAGTTTTCTGGACGGGCCGGGAGACCGGTCCTGCTTAAAATCAACAACAAGGAAATTCATCCATGTTCCTCAAGCAATACTATCTCGGCTGTCTGGCCCACGCGTCGTACTTGATCGCTGATGACAAGACAAAAATGGCCGTCGTCGTTGATCCTCAGCGTGATATCGAGCAATACCTGACCGACGCGACCGCTGGCGGTTATCAGATCAAACACGTCTTTCTAACTCACTTTCACGCCGACTTCCTGGCGGGTCATATCGAGTTGCGAAATCGTGTTGGCGCGAAGATTCATATGGGGGCGCAAGCTGAGGCCGAGTTCGATTTTACCGCCGCCCATGATGGCGATGTGATCGAGTTTGGAGATGTTCGCCTGAAGTTGCTGGAAACTCCCGGACATACGCCGGAAGGCATCTCGCTGCTTGTCTTTGACCTCGCGAACAGCGACACGATTCCGCACGCCGTGCTGACGGGTGACACGCTGTTCATTGGCGACGTTGGCCGCCCCGACCTGCTGGCTTCGATCGGCGTCACTGCTGATGAACTCGCCGAGATGCTCTACCATTCGCTGCACAAGCTGCGGGAACTCCCGGACACGACATTGGTTTATCCGGCGCACGGGGCCGGTTCGATGTGCGGCAAGTCACTCAGCAAGGAAACGGTTTCCACGATCGGCGAACAGAAGAAATTCAACTACGCGCTGCAGCCGATGGGTTTTGAAGAGTTCAAGACAATCGTGACCGCCGATCAGCCTGAAGCTCCGGACTATTTTGTCTACGACGCAATCAAGAACCGTCAGGAACGTCCAGACCTGGACGCCACAATGCAGTCGTCATTGAAGGCGATTAGCGTCGATGAGGTTCTGAAACTGCGCGATGATGGCGCTCAACTGGTGGATGTTCGGGAAGCGGCCGACTTTGAAGGGGCACACTTTGCCGGTTCCATCAACATTGGTCTCAAAGGCAAGTACGCGACCTGGTGTGGTTCGATCCTGAATCACGACCAACCAATCGTCGTTATTGCCGATGGGGAAAGCGAAGAAGAAGCGGTCATGCGGCTCGGACGCATAGGTTTTGACAATGTCGCCGGGTATCTGCGCGATGGAATGCAGGCTCTGGAGTCCCGTCCGGATCTGGTTCGGGCCGTTCCCAGAATCACGGCGGCGGCGCTGGCGGAGCAAACCTCATCGACGGGACCGTATGTCCTTGACGTGCGGGCAAAGAAGGAATGGGACATCGTGCATCTGTCGAACAGTCACCAAATCCCCCTGACGCATCTTCGCGAACGCCTGGATGAAATTCCGGCTGATCGTCCGGTCGTCGTTCATTGCGAAGGCGGTTACCGCTCGGCGATCGCTTGCAGTCTGTTGATGCAGGGAGGACGTACCAACGTGACAGACCTGGTCGGCGGCATTAAGGCCTGGATCGCCACGAAGCTGCCAACTGAGCCGGAGAATACGTTGACCTGTGGAACAAAAATTTGCGAAGTGTCGGCGTGAGGTACGTTTGAATCTTTTTCTTCACGCCACGATAAGGAACGCCAACATGCCGATGCTGAGCCTGTTATTCGGCTCCATTGTGGGCGTCTCGCTGGGACTCACCGGCGGAGGCGGAGCGATCTTCGCGGTGCCGCTACTTGTGTACGGACTATCAGTCGGGACAAGAGAAGCGGTCACGGTGTCGCTGGTTTCCGTTGGATTGACCTCGTTTGTTGGCTTTCTGAACAAGTGGCGACATGGACATGTTGAACTACAAACGGGAATCCTGTTTGCTGTAGCCGGAATGTTGGGTGCGCCGGTCGGCTCGTGGGCTGCGCGGCAGATCCCGGAGACAGCGCTGATGATTCTGTTCGCCGTGTTGATGCTGGCAATTGCCGTCCGAATGTGGATCAAGGCCGGTCAGGGAGCAAGACTGGTCGTTGCCTGCGCGCTGGGCGATCCGTCCGACCGCGACGTCGCAAGTTTTACAACCGACGGTCCCAGTTGTCAGCGTGACGCCTCGGGACGACTGATCCTGAATAGTCGCTGTGCAAGACTGCTAATCATCGTTGGCATTCTGTCCGGCGTGATGGCCGGCATGTTCGGAGTCGGCGGTGGATTCATCATCGTTCCGGCACTGGTGTTGTTCAGCGGCATGTCGATGATCAGGGCGGTCGGAACATCGCTGATGGTGATTTCGCTTGTCAGCGTCTCCGGAGTGACTTCGCAGCTTTGGACCGGTACGAAGGTTCCGTGGGAACTGACAGGGCTGTTTGTGGCCGGTGGTTTGGCGGGCCTGTTTACGGGACAATCCATCAGCCATCGCCTTTCCTCTTCGATGCTTCAGCGAATATTTTCAATCGCCATTCTACTCGTGGCCGTGTTTGTGATTTCCAAAAACATACTTCAGGGGTAGTGGAATATGAGTCAGCCCGCCCGTCGTAAAGTAGTCGCAGGCGATGGTATTGCTAACGCTCAAGAGTTACTGTAGAGGATCAACTGAATTCGCTCGAGTGGCATTGCTGTCGTCTGAACACTCACGAATTGATCTGCTGGAACGTGTCATTTTTCTTCGGACCGAATCAATGAACAAAACATGGCTTCTCCTTATCGCTTTGTCAATGACTGCAACGTCAACCGTCGGACAAGAGCAAAGTGTCCGTCCCGGCATCAACGATTCGTTCCGCGATCCGGACCCACAGCAGTTTGTTGAACGCTTCGAAATTGAAAGTCGCGAAGTCTTCGCCAAACGCAAAGAGATCGTCGCAGCAATGAAACTCAAGCCGACCGACACCATCGCCGACATTGGTGCCGGCACCGGACTGTTCACGCGAATGTTCGCGGAAGCGGTCGCTCCGGAAGGTCGCGTCATCGCGGTCGATATCGCTCAGAAGTTTCTGGACCACATCGAAGTTACCTGCCGTGAACGGTCATTGCGTAATGTGGAAACTCTGTTGTGCAAAGATGATTCCACCGAATTGCCGCCGAATTCTATCGACGTCGCGTTCATCTGCGACACGTACCACCACTTTGAGTTTCCGGAGAAGACGATGACATCGGTGCTCAAGGCACTGAAACCCGGTGGGCGAGTTTACGTGATCGACTTTCGCCGCGTGGAAGGCGAAAGCACGGAATGGACGATGAATCATGTCCGGGCGGGACAGGACGTCTTTGAGGCAGAAATTCTGTCTGCAGGCTTCGAAAGGACGAATGAACTTAAGGATGTCGTGAAAGAGAACTACATGCTGGTATTCGAATCTGCTCTGCAATTTCCCATCATCGAAGGCTATGGCGGTGTTGTCGCAGTTGCCGACGCTGTTGATCTTCCACGGGCAGGCGCGAAAGTGGTCTTTGATGTGACGGCCGAAGCAAAGAAGCCGGAAGACGTGAACAAGGGACTCGACCGAGCCGCTCGACTGCTGAATCTGTACGGTGTGTCGGGGCTCATGGCTTCCGACGTGAAGCTGACCGTTGTGCTTCACGGCGAAGCCACGCGATCGGTGCTTTCCGACGACGCGTGGAATTCGCATTTCGAAATGAATCACAACCCCAATTTACCGCTTATTCGCGCACTGCAAAAGGCCGGAGTTGAAGTGCTGGTTTGCGGGCAGGCGTTGAGTTACAAAGGATTTCAGCGGAGCGACGTCGCGTCAGACATCCTGGTCGCGGCAGCGGCGATGACTGTTGTTGTGAATCGACAGGCGGATGGATTTTCATACTTGCCAGTGCCGTGATGCCACATTGTGCAATCCCCCTCATCCGGCCTATCGGCCACCTTCTCCCCCGACTTCGGGGGAGAAGGAAATATTGATGCCTCAAGTAACAGCAAACACGATCCCGAGGAAAATCCAGAATGTCACCTCAAACCAAAGTCGCTGCGGGAGCATCGAAATTCTCGAAAATTGCTTCGAGCGTCTCTAAATGGCTGCTGGCAATTGTCATGGCCGCGATGGTCACGCTGATGCTGTTGTTCCTCGCCGGCGTATTCCACCGCAAGGTGCCTTCCGAAGCGGCTGCCGAGGTCACTCGGTCGGCCGATGGCCTGAAAACCGTCGCGGCGAAGCTGCTGAAGTTGTCTCGTTACGAAACTGCGGTCGGCACTGTCAAGCCGGTTCATGAATCGGCGGTGGCGTCGAAGCTGCTCGCAAAAGTCATCGAAACCAATGTCATCGCCGGACAATTGGTAACCGAGGGTCAGGTCCTCGTCAGGCTCGACGATGCCGAACTTCAGGCGAGACTGAAACAGGCGGAAGCGGGCCTGACCAGCGCGGAAGTCCGTCGCGATCAGTCTGCCACGGAATTCGACCGAGCGAAGCAACTGAAGGAAAAGAACGCGATCTCCAATGCCAACTATGACCTCGCTGAAACGGCGATGAAGAGTTCCGAGGCGGACCTGGAGCGTGCCAGGCAGGCCGTTCGCGAAGCCCAGGTCATGCTCGATCACGCGACGATTCTTTCACCGATGACGGGTACTATCATCGACAAGCAAGTCGAAGTCGGCGACACGGTCGTTCCCGGACAGGTGCTGCTGACGTTGTTTGATCCGACGCACATGCAAATGGTCGCTTCGGTACGCGAGTCACTGGCGATGACACTGAAGCCAGGGCAGTTGCTGCCCACGCGACTGGACTCACTGGATCTGGACTGCGAAGCCACCGTAAGTGAACTCGTTCCTGAAGCCGATGTCGCCAGTCGCTCGTTTACGGTGAAAGTCACGGGACCGTGTCCACCGGGTGCTTACAGCGGCATGTTTGGGCGTCTGAAGTTGCCACTGGAAGATGAGGAGGTCCTTATCATCCCGGCCTCCGCCGTAAGCCATATCGGGCAACTGACGATGGTTGATGTCGTGCATGAAAACGTTGTGCATCGTCGCAATATTCGTCTCGGTCGAACGCTCGATGAAGGTATGGAAGTGCTTTCCGGGTTGAGTGCCGGGGAATTGGTCGTTGAGAAGTAGGTCCACAGGGAAAGATCATCGTTATGCTGACGCAGGCAGAAGAAGCGGATCTGAATGAAGCCCCGAATGATGGACTATCGCGCATAGTGCGGATCTTCCTGGAATCCAATCTTTCGATCATCCTCATCGTCTTTTCACTGATCGTGGGTGCTGCGGCGTTGCTGATCACGCCCCGCGAGGAAGATCCGCAAATTGTCGTGCCGATGGCCGACATCTACGTCAATTTTCCCGGCCATTCGGCGGCAGAAGTGGAGCAACTGGCGGCGTCGCCGCTGGAACGAGTGCTCTATCAAATCGACGGTGTGGAATATGTTTACAGTATGTCGCGGGAGAACCAGGCGATCATCACTGTCCGATTCTTTGTCGGCCAGGATCGCGAGCGAAGTCTCGTCAAGCTCTTCAAGAAGATCGATGAAAACCGGGATCAGGTTCCTCCGGGCGTGACAGGCTGGGTCGTCAAGCCTGTCGAGATCGACGACGTTCCCGTCACAACCCTGACCATCAAAGGAGCTGGAAACGACACGCATGCTCTGCGGCGGATGGGCGAGGAAATGGTCGAACGGCTGGCCGAAGTCCCGCAGGTCTCACGAGCCGAAGTAATCGGCGGCGAACCGCGGACTGTCCGGCTGAATCTGGATCCGGAACGATTACAGGGGTATCGCCTGAGTCCACTCGAAATTCAGCGTGCCATCACTGGGGCGAACGTGGCCCTGCCGGCCGGTGAGTTGACCGCCAATGATCAGTCGATCCGTATCGAAACGGCTTCCGCGATTTTAAATCCAGCGAAATTGAATGAACTGGTCGTCGGCGTCTTCGAAGATCATCCCATCTTTTTGAAAGACGTGGCGACGATTGAAGACGTTCCCGCCGAAATTGACAGCTACGTTCGGCACGGCTGGGGGCCTGCCCGGCATTTTGAGCGGCATTCAGCGCACGCCGACGTTGTAGAACCAGCAGTGTCCGCTGAAGAGACCTCGCAACCTGCCGTGACGATCGCAGTCTCAAAACAAAAGGGCGCGAACGCGGTCACCGTCGCCGACAATATCGTGGAAGCTGCGGAACAACTCCGGCGTGACGTCCTGCCGAGCGACGTCGAATTGATCGTCACTCGTAACTACGGCCACACGGCCAATGAAAAGGTGAATGAACTGGTCGAGGGGCTGGGCGTGGCGATCGTGATCGTCATTGCACTGCTGACGCTGAGTCTTGGCTGGCGCGAAGCCTTCATCGTGGCTGTCGCGGTGCCGGTGGTTTTCGGACTGACTTTGGCCGTGAATCTGCTGTTTGGCTACACGATCAATCGCGTCACCCTGTTCGCGCTGATTCTGGCATTGGGGCTCCTCGTCGATGATCCGATCGTCGATGTCGAAAACATCGCTCGCCACTTTGAAGAACGCAAGAAAGCGACGCGTCGGATTGTGATCGAAGCGGTTGCCGAAATTCGTCCACCATTGATCAGTGCGACGCTGGCGGTCATCGTCAGCTTTCTGCCAATGTTTTTCATAACGGGTATGATGGGGCCGTACATGTCGCCAATGGCGCTCAACGTTCCCATTTCAATGTTCATGTCGATGCTGGTTGCATTCGCGATCACGCCGTGGCTGTGTTTTCACATGCTGAAAGGAAAGGCTGGCCGACTTGATTATGCTGCCGGTGGCAGCGTGACGCAGTCCGGTATGAATATTGAAAAGAAGTCGGCAGTTCATGACATCTACGATCCAGACCTCGTGAAACAGTCATTCCTCTACCGCTTCTTCCGACCGATTATGGTGCCGATGCTCAAGACTCGGCTGCGGGCGATTGGGTTTCTGTTTCTGATGGCCGGACTCACGCTCGCCGCCGCTGGTATGGCGGCAACTCGATCCGTGCCGCTCAAGATGCTGCCGTTTGACAATAAAAACGAGTTTCTGCTCGTGCTGGATCTGGACGAAGGCGCGTCACTGGAACGAACCAACGCGGTCGTGGCGGAGTTCGAGCAGGCTTTGACGACGGTGCCCGAAGTCAGCGACTTCACCAGCTATGTCGGCATCCCCGGGCCGATCGATTTCAATGGACTCGTCCGTCACTACTATCTGCGGAAGGCACCGCATCTGGCAGAGATTCGAGTCAACCTCGTGGGCAAAAAGAATCGTCGTCAGCAAAGTCATGCGATCACGCTTCGACTGCGTGGTCAGTTTACTGAACTCGCACAGAAGCACGGCGCATTGGTGCGGCTGGTCGAACTGCCGCCCGGTCCGCCAGTGCTGGCGTCCGTGGTCGCTGAGATTTACGGGCAACCGGATCACCGCTATCAGGATCTGCTCGATTCTGCCGTGATTGTGGGAACGCGACTGAAAGCGGAACCTGGACTGGTAGAAATCGACGACACCATCGAGTTCGCGGCGAAAAAGCTCGTCTTTGAGACAGATCAGGAAAAAGCCGCGTTGGCCGGCGTGTCCGTGGCTGACATTGCGTCAACGCTGCGAATCGCGCTGAATGGAACGGGCGACGATCTCGTCCGCGTTGAAGGAGAACGACATCCACTTCGGATCAATCTGCGGCTGCCTCGCGAAATTCGATCCAGTGAACACGAACTGGGTCAGCTGCACCTTAAGACATCTACCGGCTCGATGATCGCGTTGGCGGAATTGGGATCGTGGAAATCCCGTCGTGTGGATCAAACGATTTATCACAAGAATCTCAAACGCGTCGTTTACGTCTTCGCTGAATGTGCCGGTCGCCCGCCCGCCGAGTGCATCGTCGATGTGCAGGCCGACCAGGTTTTAGCGGCCCCGGCAGTTGCGACACCAGTTGATGAACAACCGCGTTCAGTGAATTCACGCAGCTATTTTCACAACGGCAGCGGCCTCGCCTGGAGTGTACCTGCTGGCATTGATGTCGTGTTCTCAGGTGAAGGCGAATGGAAAATCACGCTCGATGTCTTCCGCGATCTGGGACTCGCCTTCGCCGCGGCGATGGTGATGATCTACATCATTCTTGTCGCCCAGACGGGTTCCTTCGCTCTTCCAATTGTCGTCATGATGGCGATACCGCTGACAGTGATCGGCGTCATGCCCGGATTTTGGCTGCTGAATGCGATTAATGCCGACGTGGTCGGCGGCTATGCGGACCCGGTCTATTTCACGGCGACGGCGATGATCGGCATGATTGCGCTGGCGGGCATTGTGACGCGGGACTCGATCATTCTGGTGGACTTCATTGAACTCGCCATTCGACACGGTCGCCCACTCTTCGACGCCATTCTGGAAAGTCGCGTCGTTCGACTTCGTCCGATCCTGCTCACCGCCGGCGCTGCACTCCTGTCGAGCCTGCCGATCACACTGGATCCGATCTTTTCTGGTCTCGGCTGGTCACTCATCTTTGGATTGATCGCCTCCACTGCGTTCACACTGTTTGTAATTCCGGTTTCCTACTGGCTGCTGAAAGCACGTCCAGCTGCGGCTAACGGCTCAGGAACTTGACGAAAACACCCGGTAACTTGCGAGATTTGACGCCACTGCCTTGATTTGAGCAATCGGAATTCAGATTCCGCAAAACGGCCTTGATGAAGCGAAAGGCTTCGCTACACTGTCGCAAGCGAAACCTTTCGCTTTATTGTGCGCGAGCCGCTTTTCGGTTCGCAAGTCAGGGAGCTTCAGTCATGCGGGAACTGGGATCTTCTCAACCAACGGCGGTTGAGCTGGAAATTCTGCGGATACTCTGGGATCTTGGTCCCAGTCCGGTGCGCGACATTCACGCGAAACTTGCGGAAGTCAAGAGCACGAATTACTCGACAACCGTCAAAATGCTGGCGGTGATGCTGACAAAGGGGCTGGTCAAACGCGACGAAGACGCGACGCCACATATCTGGCGCGCCGCGATCACACGCGAACGAGCCGCGAAGAAGTTTCTGACGGAACTGATCGAAAAAGTCTACGACGGTTCCGCGATGAGTCTCGTGCTGCAGGCGCTGTCCAGCGGCAAGGCATCGAAGGATGAGATTGAAGAAGCCCGACGGTTGCTGGATCGGATGGAAAGCTCATAAGTGTACTCATCACGCTCCGCCGTGATGCGTACTTGTTCCGAGGCTCCAGCCTCGGAACACACTGCCCCGGAGGCTCCTGCCTCCAAGATCAACGGCGGAGGCAGGAGCCTCCGGACAGCGCGTTCCAGGGCTGGAGCCCTGGAACGAGGAAGTATTCGTTCGTATGTGTTTCCTGACGCAATTGCGAAAGGCTGACCTTAATATGGCATTCTTCGATTTCAATTCTTCACTGTCGCATGTCGTCGAACATCTTGGCTGGGTGCTCGTGCATTCCCTGTGGCAGTTTGCGTTGATCGCAATCATCTCGATCGCTGCGGCTCGAGTGCTCCGCCGGAACTCATCGGTTCTGCGATACGGTCTACTGGTCGCCGGGATGGGATTCATGGTCGCCGCTGCGGTCGTGACATGGCTTGTCGTGCCGGTGAATGCGACGTCGGTCACGGCGAGCCGCGAGGCGTCAGCCTCCGCTGTGCCAGCATTCGCAGCAAACAGCTTTGGCACTGACGACAGGCAGGCCGCCGCTGATTCAACCGATTTACCGTTACGGCCAAGTTCAGGCGAGCGGCAGGGCGTCAGCCCTCCGAGTCCCGCTGCTGATCTCACCTCGACCGCCGCGCTAAGCCCCGATGAAATCACTCGGTGGGCTAACGCCCAGCCGCTCGCCTCAAAACTCGCGGATCTCCTTCGTCCATGGCTGACGTGGATTGTGGGATTCTGGTGCATCGGCGTTCTCATTTGTTCGCTGCGACCGCTGCTGGGCTGGCGGACGCTGAGACGACTGCGACGCATCGGACTTTCAGCACCGAACGACGAAGTCCTTGCCGTTTTTCAGCGCGTCTTCACGCGACTCGGAATACGAAGAGTGGTGAACATCTACCATTCGACACTCGCAAAGG
>JBBQSE010000081.1:0-21786 GCA_038214195.1 Planctomycetales bacterium | reverse complement strand
GACCCTCAGGCATTGCCACAAGGGAGCTACAAGGCTTGGGTTCGGGCCGCTAATGGTAACAATGAGTTGGGGCCGTGGAGTCTTTCAAGCGTGTTTACGGTCGATGTTTTACCCCCGACCGTTCCAAAACTCACCGGTCCTGTGGGGCCAAATGCCAGCCAGACGGTAACGACGACGAACCCAATCTTTACGTGGTCAACCGCTGAGCGAGCTGTGAAATACGACCTGTGGGTGAATAATATCACAACGGGCCAGTTCCAGATTATTCGCCAGCAGAATCTCACCGACACAACATACGTTGCCCTGAAAAATCTGCCGCAGGGCAACTATCGAGCCTGGGTCCGAGGTATCAACAGCGCCAATGAAGTTGGCGAATGGAGCACAGTGTTCATTTTCACAATCGATGAGCCGACTCCCAGTGCGCCAACGATTACCGCACCGGTGGCAAATCCCGCAGGCTCGGTTGAAAACCCAAACCCCACATTCCTATGGACTACAGAATTTGACTCGCCGTACTACGAATTCCGCCTGAGCGATGAAACGCTGAGTGGAAAGACTGTAATCAGCGTTTCAAATATCACAACAAAATCTTACACGATACCCAACGACAAGAGACTCGTTGAGCACACTTATGTTGCCATCGTTCGTGCAACCAACAAATCCGGCGAAATTAGCAATTGGAGTGCTCCGTTTCGCGTCAGAATTGATGTCCCAAATCCAACAACTCCGGCCATCATCGCACCGACAGGGACGTCGAATGATCGCACTCCAACCTTTCAATGGACGCACAGCACCGGAAGCTATCGCTACGAAATTCTGGTCCGCGATTTGGAACGAGCCGAATCGATTGTGCTGCAGGTCACAGCCTTTCAATTGGATCCGACAGGGAAGTTTGCGTTTTATACGCTGCCCGACAACAAGGCATTCCAGCCGGGCACGTATCGTTTCTGGATCCGATCGTTCAGTTCCATTGGCACGGCCAGCAGTTGGAGCGATGCTAAATCTTTCGTGATTTCAGCGTCACTGGATCTGAAAGACTTGAAGATCGTTGAACCGGAAACACTGGCCTCTGCTGCTGAGTTGTATGCATCTGTCGAACAGACCCCGCAACCTGAACAACAGGTTTTAGTTGAAGACGCGGAGACCGATCTGAGCATTCCGGAAGATGCGGAGCACGCCGTTGCGGCTGACTTTGAATCCGCTCTGTCAGTTACGGCAATCGAAGACATTATGGAGTCTCTGTCAGATCCGGCAAGTGCTGCATCTGTCATGCTGTCTTCGAACTCATTCGACGATAGTCTGGTGGGATCCAAATCCGACCAAACATCGGCGGTTGGAGCATCACTGCTGGCGCTGGCTGTAATGCCAATCCGACGACGACGCGAAGAATAGTCACACTCGCGGCAAGGCTCCGACGGGAACGAGTCTAATTTAAGAAGCCCGGCTTTTTAAAAAGCCGGGCTTCTCTCACGCTATGCTACTGGCAGCAGTTCAGCAATTGGCTCACCAAAGGGCAGGATCGGCATCGGTCGGCCGCTGTGGTCCAGGAACGACTGCGTCCAGTCGATCCCCAGATGCCGATAAACGGTCGCCCACAGGTCATTCGGTGTGAGCGGTCGTTCTTTGGGTTCCTCGCCCTTCGCGTTTGTCGCTCCTACCACTTGCCCTGTTCGCATTCCGCCTCCGGCAAGCAGCATCGACATCGCCTGAGGCCAGTGATCGCGCCCCGGCTGCATGACGCCGGTCTGTGTGCCGATCTGCGTGGAAATTCGCGGCGTCCGTCCAAATTCTCCCGTGACAACGAGCATCACTTTGCGATCAAGGCCCCGGTTATAAATGTCTTCCACCAGCGCCGTAACGGCCTGATCGTATATCGGGAATCGAACTTTCGCATCTTCGAACAGATGACAATTAACGGCGTGTGAGTCCCAGTTGTAGGTTCCCGCCTTTAGAGATTCGACACCCGATTGGTACGGATTTTCAAACACCATCGTGACAAAACTGCAACCAGCTTCCACCAGACGACGGGCCATCAAAGCCCGCTGTCCCCAGGCGTGGTGACCGTAACGGGCTCTGAGATCATCAGATTCCTGACTGAGATCAAACGCATTACGGGCCTTGTCACTTGTGAGCATCGAGATCGCCTGCTGGTTGAATCCATCCATCGCCTCCATGACACCCGTCTCATCAATGCTGCGACGCAGTCGGTCAAAGCCTTTCAGCAGGGAGAATCGATCGCCCAGACGCTCCGCAGCCTGCTGATCGACTGAAAGATTTTTGACCCGGAAGTCCTTGTCGCTTGGATCTCCGGGGATGTTGAATGGGACATAGGAAGGCCCCAAATAGGACGCTCCAAAACTGTAAACATCGACTCCCGCGCGACCGGGTTCGGTGCCTGATACGTAATTCGGTAAGCCGGTTGCCAAATGCTCCCTGCACTTGGACACGATCGAACCGACAGCAGGCGCGTCATTGACGAAGCCTGTCGGCGTGGCTGGCTTGCGGCCGGTCAGAAAGCGTTTGTGACCACCTCCGTGATCTGCAAACTCATGCGCGACAGACCTCACGATGGTATAGCGATCCGCGCACTTCGCGTGCAGAGGCAGCAACTCACAGACATCAAGCCCTTTGACGTTTGTTGGTATTGGGCGGAAAATGCCCCGATACTCTTCCGGAGCTTCCGGCTTCATATCGTACGTTTCCATATGTGGCGGCCCGCCGGGCAGCCAGACAAAAATGATCGAAGTGTCACTGGCGGAGTTGCCGCCCGGTGCGGCGGCGTTCGCCTGAGACTGCAGCTTCAGAATGTCGCTCAGTCCCAGCATCCCAAGCCCCAGTGAGCCCACTTCCAGAAAACTTCGGCGTGAGACCGGACCTGGACACATTGACACACTTTGACGACCACGGGCGTGACTCATCTGGAAACTCCAGGGTTACATGCGGCAAAACAGGCGGGAGACATCTATGGGAAGGAGCTTTGATTGTCAGGAATCCCGAGGCTCCTGTCAATACGCTGCACATGCACCCGAACATGTTCGAAACGACTTCAGTCGATTCTTTCCGCAGGATCGGCCACAATCGTTGTTCTTCGGATATCATGGCGACAGGCGGCAGGCTGAATCAGCAATCTACGAAGAAGCGTTTGGGTAAAATCGAATGAAAAACGAAGTTATTGCGTCGCATTTTGAGTTGCTGGCGGATCTGCTGGAGATTCAGGGAGCGAATCCGTTTCGCATTCGGGCCTACCGCAACGGTGCTCGCACGATTTCCTCGACGTCTGAATCGCTGAGCGAAATGGTGAGCAGCGACCGGGATCTTACGGAATTGTCCGGTATCGGGAAGGATCTGGCAAAGCAGATTCGTGAGATCGCGACGACGGGCAAACACGAGGCACTGGAAGAACTTCGCAAAGTTGTTCCCGCCGGTGTACTCGACATGCTGCGAATTCCCGGAGTCGGCCCAAAAAAGGTCTCCGTGTTTTTTAATGAGCTAGGTTTAAAATCACTGGCCGAATTGAAAGTCGCCTGTGAAGCCGGACGATTGGCAGAGCTCAAAGGATTCGGAAAGAAGACGGAGCAATCGATCCTCCAGAACATCGACATTGCTTCCCAAAACAGTCAGCGAATGTCCATCGCTGAGGCACAGGCGGCTACGGAAATCATAGTTGACTATTTGAAGCAGCTCCCCGAAGTGGAACAGGTGGCCGTTGCCGGAAGTTGCCGTCGTCGTCGCGAAACGTGTGGTGATCTGGACGTGCTCGCCACGTGCTCGGATCCAGGCCCTCCGATGGATGCGCTGGCCACTCATCCGTTGGTGGAAACCGTCCTGCAGCGTGGCGACACAAAACAACGCGTACGCCTGAAAAATGGGATTGAAATGGATTTGCGTGTGGTTCCAGAGGCTTCATTTGGTGCTGCGCTTCAGTATTTTACGGGATCGAAAGAACACAATATCGTCGTGCGGCAGCGCGCCAAAGACCTTGATCTGAAAGTCAATGAATATGGCGTCTTTCGGGGTGATGAGCAGATCGCCGGACGCACAGAGGAAGACGTTTACGCGGCGGTTGGGCTGCCATGGTTTCCTCCGGAACTACGCGAAAACCGCCACGAGTTTGAATGGGCGGCTGCCGGAAAACTGCCAACATTGGTCACTGTTGATGACATCAAAGGCGACCTGCACATGCACACGACCGCGTCCGACGGTGCCGCCACGATCGAAGAAATGGCGCTGGCGGCCAAAGCTCGGGGGCTGAAATACATCGCGATCACCGATCACAGCAAACGCGTTTCAATGGCAAACGGTCTGGATGCGGATCGTCTGCGGAAGCACTGGAAGGACATTCAGGACGTGCGATCACGAATAAAAGGAATCGAAATCCTGTGCGGCATCGAATGCGACATCCTCGAAGACGCCACAATGGATCTCCCGGACGATGTACTTGAAGAAGCCGAATGGGTGATTGCCGTGCTGCACTATGGATTGAAGCAGCCCGGTGAACAGATCATGAAGCGCCTGATCGCAGCGATCGAAAATCCGCACGTCGATATCATTGGACACTGCACCGGGCGCATGATTGGTCGTCGCGAGGGTGCCGATGTGAACTTCACGGATCTGCTCAAGGCGGCGGCCGACAATCGTGTAATGATGGAAATCAACGCCCATCCGAGTCGCCTTGACCTGGATGACATCCACGCAGCTGCGGCAAAGGATCACGGAATTCCCATCGTTATCAGCACAGACTCACACAGCGTCAATGGTTTCGATGTCCTGAAGTATGGAGTAGATCAGGCCCGCCGCGCAGGTCTGACCGCCGCCGATGTCGCGAATACCAGGTCACTCAGGGATTTTCGAACACTGATCAAGTAACGCCGGACAGAGAAGGCAAAACAAAATGAAATCGCACACGGAATACTTGACCTTCAATCTGCCAGCGCGAATGGCATTCGAAAACATCACGCCCACAATCGAAGCCATTGTCCGCAAGAGCGGCATCCAGGAAGGGCTGTGTCTTGTCAACGCCATGCACATTACGGCATCGGTCTTTATCAACGACGATGAACCGGGCCTGCACGAAGATTACAAACGCTGGCTGGAACTGCTGGCTCCGTTTGACGCTTCGCCGCAGCGCTACGCTCACAACCGCACGGGCGAGGACAACGCCGACGCGCACATGAAACGACAAATTATGGGCCGGGAAGTGGTAGTTGCCATCACAGATGGGAAGCTGGACTTCGGGCCGTGGGAGCAAATCTTCTACGGCGAGTTCGACGGAAGACGGAACAAACGCGTCCTCGTGAAAGTGATCGGCAAATAGCAATGCGCATGACTGAAAAGGGAGGCACCTCATGAACTTTCCACAACCGGTCACTGTGTTACTTGTATTCGTTTCTTTGGCCGAGTCAAATTCCGGCTGGCACGGTCAGTGCCGAACTCACAACCATGATGGATTGGTTGCCAACGGTGGCTTCACTTGCCAAAACTCACCTGCCCGCAGACCGACCAATCGATGGTCGAGACATCAGTGATCTGCTCATCCACCCCACGGAAACGAAGTCACCGCATGAAACATTTCTGTATTACTACCGCGACCAATTGCAGGCGATTCGCGACAGCCGCTGGAAGCTGCATCTGGCTCGCGATGACAGGCTGGTCAGCCTCACCGGCAAGACGCAGTCATCTCCAGCACAACTCTACGACCTAAAGGCGGATAGTGGGGAACAACACGACGTCGCCAGTCAGCATCCGGACATTGTCGAACGACTGACGACACAGGCCGCCAAGGCTGTCAAAGAACTCGGCGACACAGGCAGACCGAGCATTGCCCAGCGCCCTGTCGGACGTAGCGAACAGCCTGTGCCGCAAGTACTGCGGGAGCAAGGCGGAAATTAAGGCATGACGAATTGGTGGCCAGTGGGTTTGACTGTCAGGACCGGGCAGGGAGCTTTACGGACAATGCGCTCAGCCACGCTTCCCATCAGCACATGCATGAGTCCCGAACGACCGTGTGTCCCGATGACAATCAGGTCGATTTCCTTCTCGCGGGCGTATTCGATGATTTCAAGAAACGCGGTTCCCGTGCGAACCTCGCGGATAATCGGTCTGCCGTTGTCCCAGTTGCCCGGCGGAAGTTTCGCAAGCGCCTCGTGAGCTTCCCTGGTGATCGCATCAGTCTCTGACTGCATTGACGGTGCTGAAAACCCAGCCGCTTCCGGAACCAGCATCGCGGCGTTCGGAGCCACATGCAGCAAGTGCAGCTCTGCGGCAAATTTCGCAGCGAAAGCGCACGCGTGATCCATTGCAGGTTTGCTGAACTCACTGAAGTCCGTGGGCACAAGGATACGGTCGAGTTTGATCATTTGTCTGCTTCCTGAAAAACGAGGGTCATACAGCTAACATTGAACAGCAAACAAGGTGCCACAAGTGCTACAAACCTCTCCAGAGGTTGTTTTTCGCACATGTCCAGTGCAAGGCGGAATCACCTCGTGTTTAAGCGGGCATTTACGCACATATTTGGGCCATTTGGCACATCCGCCGGACTCGTATGGTGCGAAATTGGCCGTCAGTCCGCATCTAGTGCATCCAGTTTCCGGCTAATTTGGAAAGCAACCAAATCTGCGACCGTTCAATGGATCACAGCCAGGACAGAGGTCGCTTTCCTGCAAATTCGCCGAGTTCCGGAGAAATCGGTTGCAGTGTTGGTTGCAGTGAGCGTTGAACGCTTGGGTTCGAGGGGGAGTTCGAGCCCCGTTTCCTGATAAAGCGAGTGGGAGAATCACAAATGGCGACAAGTTTAGACCACTCTTCAAGCCAGCGAGGTCGCAATACTGGCACTGGATTGCTGGCAGTGATTGTTCTTGTCGGGCATTGCTGTGGCGGTCAGCGGGATGATCTACTCTAGTTTTCGGATCGACGTCGGCGTCGGCGAAATTGCCATTCTGACCCAAAAGGTCGGCCTGGATCTGACAAATGGTCAGGAAGTCGCTCCAGACGAAAAGCACAAGGGCGTTCAGAAGAAAGTGCTCGGCGAAGGCCGCAATTTTTACAATCCATACGCATGGTCATGGAAAGTAGTTAAGCAAACGGATATCATGTCCGGAGAAATCGGCGTGAAGGTCAGTTTGACCGGCGACGATCTGGGCTATGGAGAGTATCTCGCTCAAGTCGATGCAGACGGAGAAGCAACAACCAGGGGCATTATGCCGGATGTCCTGAATCGCGGCCGCTATCCGATCAACCCGAATGAGCAACATGTAGACATCATTGGGATTGGCTTTTCGGAAAAATCAGTGAAGACCAATCTGCATATGAAGTGCGTTTCGTTATGCAGCAACACAGTCATGCTAGACCCCGTATCAGAAGCTGCCGAAGTTACACTCAGGCAATACGCAAACTACCGCGAAAAGCAACTCCTAGCGGTACACGACACTGAGGCATGTTTCGTGAGTGTCCTCGCACGACTCAGGACGATGGCACGTCGTGCTGCCTGGTTCGGGCGGTTCATCAATTTATTCGCAATCTTATTCATTACGTGGCTGGCATACGACTCCGGTGTTCGTGATGACCTCACAACGTTTTTGAGTTTCGCTCCAACGTTTCTACTGATGTTTTTTCCTCAGCCAACTTCCGTTACCGCGATCTTGCAGAGTGTAACCAGACTTGAGACACTTGCTGATCTTTGGCGTGCCCAAACGCTCCATTTAGCACAGTATGATGCCGTTCAGGCAAGTCTTACATGCCCATCCGAAACGGCGATGGCCCACTAGCCTTCGTCCGTGAAACGATTCCGCCTCAATTGCAATCCATACGACGAGGACTGCATAAAATCAGGACAGGGACCCGGATTGCTACGAGGCATCTCCCACACCACCCGGCGTGTGGGTCCGCACCGGGCGGTTCATTTCCTTGCAGTGAGCTTCTGCCAGATTGTGAATAGACTCACCAGTCCCTGTCCCGCGAGACGGCGTTGAGATGGGGCCTGTGTCGCAGGCCCTGTGAGCGACAATGCTTCATGCACGGCCTGACTCGAAGACATCACCCACGGGCCTTTACTGCTAACACCATGAGTCACCGCTTCATCTTTGCGGATGCCGAGTTTCAGTAGATTCTGAATCCGGGTTCGGACACGACGTCATTGCTTCCAGTAACAGGACAGGATGCGACGACGGACCCATTTGTCCAGACCCACGAAACCGCTAAACTGTTCGTTTGTTTGAGGGCTAGCCTCCGCCATTCAATTTGGAGATACTCGCAGTCAGACGCAGTCCGACGTGCAGCTTTCCCAGGCAGCTTTACTGGAGTCTTGATCGTCCCGGTTTGACGAGTGGTTTTGCGCCCGACAAAGTGACTTCGAGCCTGGATTTTATTGCTGTTCACCTTTATCCAAAGTCCGGCAAGGTGGATGAGGCATTGAAGACGCTGGATGGTTTTCAGGTTGGAAAACCCGTCATCGTCGAAGAAACGTTTCCACTGGGCTGTTCACAGCAGGAACTGGAATCCTTTATGGACCAGGCCGGACAGAACGCCGATGGCTGGGTGAGTTTCTTCTGGGGAAAGATGCCGGAGGAATACGCGCCCGAGCAGTCGATTGCCGCAGTTGTCACGGCCACGTGGATTTCGGCATTTTCAGACCGCATGAAAGCTGAAGCAGAGACGGAAAAGTGATTGCACGTCATGCGGTAAGAAATGAGGCTGGCAAGTCGAACGCAGTCGCTCACAGATTCGTTTCTTTCTTCGCGATCACTTCATTGTGAATCAACTGGTTGATATCCGGGATCGTGGCGTTGCCGCGCGGCCAACTGAGCACAAAACGCGTTCCCTGGCCTGGACCGCCTTCAACCCGGACACGGCCACCGTGTTCGCGGAGGATCTTGCGGCTCACGGGCAGTCCGATGCCGGTCCCCCGCGAACCTTTTGAGGACTCGAACACGTTAAAAATAGACGCTCGCTGATCGTCGGGAATACCGGGGCCGTTGTCGCTGACAGCCACCAGCAACATATCCGCGTTTTTATCGTATCCGGTCTGAATCACAACCGCACCGCGTTCGACGTTTTCGACGGCATCGATCGCGTTTGAGACGATATTCAGCACCGCGCGGTGAATCCCTTCTTCGTCGAACATCGCCATTGGGACGTCGTCGCCCCGGCGAAACTCCAGTGAGACTCCGCATTCCTCCGCGCGGGCCGCCGCCAGTTCGATGACATCGCTGATGACCGTGTTCACGTCCGCCATCTGCAGGACCGGGACGCGATCCTTGCTGTAATTGAGCATGTCCATCACGAGATCGTAGATTCGCGTCTGATTGCGTTCGACGATGCCCCAGCCCTGACGGATCAAATCATCCTTGTGTTCGTCCAGTCCCATGCGAATCAGGTAACTGCCGCCGCGAACGCCCTGCAGAATATTCTTGATATGATGGCTGAGAACGGCAATGGTTTGACCCATGGCCGCAAATCGTTCCGCCTTGACCATGGCGGCCTGAAATTGCCGTGATTCAATGGCAAGAGCCGCCTGACGAGCGACGGTCACAATCGTTCGCAGGTGTTCATCATTCAGGCGGGGGGTCACCTGATTCGACACGGCGCGATCCAGCGGCGTGGTGGTGTCCAGATAGAAGACACCCAGCAGATCCGAACGTCCCCTCATGGGAGCGCAGATCGCTTCGCGAATACCTGCCGTGACGATACTCTTGCCGGAATGAAAGCGGTCGTCAATCCGGGCGTCGGAAGTTCGCACCGCCATCCCGTGCCGGAGGACGTAGTCGGTGATGGAGCGGGAGACCGGCATCTGCGACGTGCCGGATTCAGTCGCGCCGCGGCGGGCAAACGCAATTGCTGTGAGATCCACACCGACAGGGTCTTTGAGCAGGACGCAACCGCGATCGGCGTCTATCGCCGCCAGGGCAAGATCCAGGATTCTCTGCAGGACATCATCAAGCGATCGAATCGGCGTGACAAGTTCTTCAGCAACGTGGTACAGCAGTTCTAGACCATGTTTCGGATCAGCGGGTGCCGCAATCGCGGCGGTCTCATCGACATCGACACGCTGCACAATTGCAGATGCATCCATGGATCGCGAATCATCGACAAATCGAATCTGATCGATGGAGGCGACCGGCGGTTGATCGGCTTCGGCGAGTTGAAACAGCAGCACGCTCGAACCGATCTGCAAATTATCTCCATGGCACAGGACACGTTCGGTCAGCAGATGTCCATTGACACGTGAACCGTTGGCGCTTCCCAAATCGTTCAGTACGAAATCCTGCCCGTTGTGGAAGATTCGAGCGTGCTGGCGAGAAACTTCACTGTCGTCCACCCTCAGACTGCACCCCACATTGCGACCGATCACGACATCCTTATCAGAAGCGAGCTCAAATCGAGTGCCACGATTGGCACCGTTGATCAACAGCAGCGAAGCTCGAAACACAGTTATGACTTCAGAAGAATGGACGGTCGAAAGGTTATCAGCCCGTCCCGAATGGGAAAATGGACATTCCCGTCATTCCGGCTGATACCGCCATTTCACTGAATCTGCGGCGAAGACTCAAGCTCCGTTGCGCGCAATGCTCTCGTTCTGTCAGCCCTGGGAACTGAGCGATGCGGGTTTGAGTGTCAGTAGTTCACGCGGGGGTGCGAAGTGGACGTGTTCTTCTCGGAGTGTTTCTTCGGAAACCTCGGCTGAAAAATTCTGCGTCAAAAACGCAAGGCATTCCTGCACAACGATCTCCGGTGCGCTCGCGCCTGCGGTGACCACCACTGTTTCCGCGTCTTCGAACCAGCCGGTCCTGAGTTCTCCGGCTCCGTCGATCAGATACGAAGGCACGCCCCGGCTGGCACCGATTTCCATCAGACGGCGACTGTTGGAACTGTTCTGACTTCCCAGCACGATAAGAACGTCCGCCGATTCAACCAGAGCTTTGACCGCATCCTGGCGATTGGTGGTGGCGTAGCAGATGTCTTCTTTTTTTGGTGATTCGATCTGCGGATAGCGGTTGCGGAGGGCTGTGATGACGGCTGCGGCTTCGTCAACGCTAAGGGTCGTCTGCGTCAGGTACGCCAGCTTGTCTGTTGTCGTGAACGGCAACCGGGCAACGTCCGACGGCATTTCAACCAGCGTGATGCTTTCGGGAGCTTCTCCCATTGTACCGATCACTTCATCGTGACCTTCATGACCGATCAGCACAATGTTGTATCCGTCGTTGGCGTATCGAATGGCTTCCAGATGGACCTTGGTGACCAGCGGGCAGGTGGCATCCACAGTCTGGAGCTTGCGGTCACGGGCAATTCGGCGAATCTCCGGAGAAATCCCGTGGGCACTAAAAAGCAGAATGCCACCGATGGGGACTTCTTCCAGCGAATTGACGAATTTCACGCCCTGGCTTGTGAAGCGATCGACAACATATTTGTTATGCACAATTTCGTGGTAGACGTAGATTTCCGCTCCCACTCGGCGAATCGCTTCATCCAGACACTCGATTGCCATATTCACACCCGCGCAAAAACCGCGAGGGTTTGCCAGCAGCACTTTCATGTTAGGTCTCTACTTCCATGGGTGTCGGCTCGAGCTTTGCCAACCGCTGAATAATCAGCCGCGTTAACTCAGGCAGGCCCTTTCCCGTGACGGCTGAAATCAGGAAGACTTCCTTGCCGGTGACTTCCCGCAGCAATTCGGCGCAGGTCTCGCCATCGGGTAACTCGGCTTTCGTGACGCAAATGATCTCGGGGCGTTCGGCGAGAACCGGATCGTACAGGCGGAGTTCCTCACGGATCTGAGCGTAATTGTCCAGCGGGTCTGTCTGGTCCATCGGGGCAGGTTCAACCAGATGCACGAGCAGTCGCGTGCGTTCGACATGTTTCAGAAAGTCATGACCAAGTCCGACTCCGGCATGAGCCCCTTCAATCAGCCCTGGAATATCGGCGAGAACGAATTCGTTATCGTAGCCGACCCGGACCACTCCCAGGTTTGGGTATTTGGTCGTGAAGGGATAGTCTGCGATTTCCGGAGTCGCTCGGGAGACGCGACTCAGCAAAGTCGATTTGCCTGCATTCGGTTTTCCAACCAGGCCAACATCGGCGATCATTTTCAGTTCCAGCACGATTTCGCGGTACTCGCCCGGATGGCCTTCCTCAGATTCACGGGGAGCGCGATTGGTGGGCGTTGCGAAACGCTTGTTGCCCCGACCGCCTCGGCCCCCATGTGCGATAATTACGCTGTCGCCATGTGTGTGCAGATCTTTCAGAATATGACCGTGTTGCAGGTCCTTGATGAGCGTGCCGGGAGGAACGAGGATGACAGTCGGTTTACCGCAGCGTCCCGTGCAAAGCGCGCCCTGACCGTGTTCGCCGCGTTGAGAATTCCAGTGCCGATGACCGACAATGTTGCCCAGCGAGCCCTGATTTTCGTCCGCCTGGATAATGATGTCTCCACCTTTACCGCCGTCGCCGCCATCCGGGCCACCGCGAGGAACGTAGATTTCGCGTCGGAAACTGGTGCAGCCGTTTCCGCCGTCACCGGCTCGACAATAAAGTGTGACTTGATCCGCAAACATGATTTCTGACTCTTGTAATTGAACAATGCCGAGCAGCCGATCTCAGCCGAATGGCGGCGAAAAATGACTTCGGCAGATTTTCGCTGGCGGCATTCTAGCGTGACTTTGGCACTTCGTGTTGATTTTTGGGCCGATTTGTCCGGCACGGAAATAGACGATGCGATTTGACTTTCCGCCAAATCGTTTCAGAATCAGCGAATTCAGACGGATACGATCGACAGAAAATTAAGAGAGAACATGATGGCGGAGTTTCAGACGGTTGCCAAAGTTGGCGACATTCCGGAAGGGCAGGGCCGTTCATACGCCGTGAATGGCACGATGGTTGGCGTTTTTCTTTCCCAGGGCAGATATCTCGCGATCAACGATTTTTGCCCCCATATGGGAGCCTCTCTGGCCGATGGCCACGTCGAAGAAGACGCCGTGATGTGTCCGTGGCACGCCTGGCGATTCAGCCTGAAAGACGGGACATGGCTGGACAATTCGAAAAGCCACATCAAGTCCGCATGCTATGAAGTCCAGGTTGTCGGAGATGAGATCAGGGTTTGCGTGCCAGCCTCTGATCATCAATTGCCCCGCGCTGGAAATTGCTGAGGAACACCTGCGTTCAGCGTTAAATAGTGATCTTGCGATTGCGGCTGGTGACTTCCCAGAATTCGACGAACTGCCCTTTTTCGATGATTGCCACGCGGTCGTAAAGCGCGCTCGTCGGACAGACATGCATGGGGATTGCGAGCAGCACATCGCCTGGTTCATAACGTTCGGCGTCGGCAGTAATGAGCCCCATGTGCTCTTCACTGTGAATGTCCTGTACGGCATCCGGCAGTTCAGGCAGAAAAATGCGTGAACCCTTTGGAGGATCCGCAGCCACGGCCTTGTTTCCGATGTCCAGCGTGAGGCGATCTTTTGCCGGACGACTGATTACCCGCGTGACGATGGCCGCCGCAGGCTCGAAGGGCAGGTCAGGAAAATGCGTCCCATAGCCGGCATCGTGCAGCACGCAGGTGCCGGGGCAAAGCTCAATCGCCGGATCGTCCATTTCGGCATAGCATGGAAATGTCGGTGTGCCACCGCACGCCAATGCCGGAACAGCAGCTCCGGCCGCCTCACACTTCTTGCGCAATTCCAGCACACCAGGCCACTGTGCGGCGACAGCAGCCTTGCGTTCGTTCAGGGGCATTTGTCGCTGATGTCCATCGTAGACGTGAAAACCCGCTGGCCGAAGTCCGGGGAGTTTCGACGTCTGCGCATACAGCAGTACTGCGGATGGATGATCTGGCGTGATTCCAGTGCGGTCCATTCCAACATTAACGTCCAGCATCACGCCGATCGAGACGTTGGCTTTGGCAGCTGCGGCCGAAAGTTGCTGCAGGGGATTCTCATGGTCGGTTGTCACTGAGAACCGACATGTCGAAAACTTTGTCGCCAGGGCCACGACTCGATTAATGTTTGGTCCAACCGGGTTGTAGGCAAACAAGACGTCTTTCGCGCCTCCCGCAGCAAGCATCTCACACTCGGCGATCGTCGCAGCTTTGTGCTTCGTCACTCCCTGTTCGACCCACAACTGAACAATGTGTTCCATTTTGTGAGTCTTGCAGTGAGGTCTCAGTCGATTAGGGTGGCCAGCCATCACCAGCATATTGTCAAGATTGGCCTGCAGTCGTTCGCGGAAAATCACCATGGAAGGGCTCAGCAGGCTTTCCAGTGTTGAAGTTTCAATGGCGGGCAGTGACAGAGTCATAAAAGCGGCTCACTTAATACTCGGCGTGGGGAATGAGAAGAAAAAATCAATTGCTGAGTCATCAATGACAGGGAGAATATCAGAAGAGGACGCTGCACAGCAGCGAGACGGAAACTCTTGTTTGCGACTTTCATACCATTCAGAATTCTGGCATGATCAGCGGTAATATGACTTTAGACGGCACAGCGGTCAGCCGATCATTGGGGAGTCAGTACACAGCGGTGTCTTCGGACACAGCCGTTATTTCAGAATCGAATTCTGTAACCCCGACGGAGATCTCAAACCAACCGCGTAGGCCCGGATCACGAATGAGTGCACGTTTTAACGTGACTCGATCCCCGCCTGATTCGCAAACGTATCCACCGTTCGCAGTTCAATTCGATTCTGAAACAAGCAAAGGCCGCGACCAGTCAGACTGGTCGCGGTCTTTCGCGTTTGTGGGTACCTGTGAAGTTACTGAAGACACGGAAAATGCAGGCAAATTCAATCTCCTTCAAAAAAAGCCACATTCTTTTTGACGTGGGGAAATCCTGACCTAGGTTTTGGTATCAGTGAGCGAGTAACGCGGGCTGAACTGCCGGGCTGAGTTTTCAGCAGGCAGTATTGGTATGGGTTCACTCTGCATCGCAGAGTCATTTTCTGTGGCGGCCGCAAGCCGTCGTGACGTCACCTGCCCGGATACGGGCGCATCGTGAGGGATTTTCAAATGAGCAAGTTCGTAAGCAGCGTCAAGAAGTTCATCGTGTCAGAAGACGGCCCAACTGCGGTTGAATACGCAGTCATGCTGGCTCTGATCATCGTGGTGTGCCTGGCAGCCGTTTCTGCCGTCGGCAGCAACGCCAACGCCAAGTTCAACAAAGTATCAAACTACCTGACATAATTCGCCCGAGCGATTTCGCTCGACGAACGCAGGATGACGGCACGCCGCTCTCCACGTCAGTGTGTTACACGAAAGAGGATGCGAATGAACTTCGCATCCTCTCTTTTTTTCCGCCTCACGAAACGGCGATCCGGAAAATTTGTTTGACAGATGCCGTGCGTGACATACGTTTTCAATGTGTCTCCAGGTACGCCGACGCTTGGCACAAAGTCTGGAAATGCCTGTCGTCTTCAGGCATCGCACTCTTCACAGGAGAAATCTCATGCTGCCATACTGGATCGAGCTGTCCCCTGCGGATCTCATTCAGGGCGCGGCTGCATTGACTCTGGCGCTCAGCCTACTGTTGTGCAGTCTTTTTGCACCAGCGGGCCGCTAAGAGTCGAATCAACCATACTCAGAGAAAGCGGATCTCCCCCGCTGAAACCAACTCATAATGCTGCAACATACTTTTCAAGGACTCATTCCATGAGCGTTACCGATTTTCTCATCAACAACTGGCACATCAAGGCCGTGTCGGCCATTTTGATTCTGGCCGCCTGGATTGACGGTCGAGAACTCAAAGTTCCCAACTGGATCACGTTTCCTATGATCCTTTCAGGGCTCGTCTACTCAACCTGCGTTGGCGGACTGGGCGGACTGGGAGCCGGATTACTTGGAATGTGTGTTGGACTGCTCACTTTGCTGCCCCTGTATGCGGTTGGCGGCATGGGCGCGGGTGACGTGAAACTGATGGCTGGCATTGGTGCCTGGCTGGGCTGGGAGATCACGTTCGCCGCATTCTGCGTATCGACCGTGGTCGGAGCCCTGATGGCTGTCGTCATGGTTCTGTGGAAACGCAGCATGAAACATCACTATGAGAATTTTCTACTTATCCTCAGCGAATGGATGGTCATCAAAAATCCTTACGAACTGTCACGGATCGCCGCTAAACGAAAACCAACCATGATGCTGTTGCCTTATGGCATTCCGATCTGCATCGGCACAATCGGCTACTTCCTGTATCAGGGCATGATGTAACAGTCTTCACATGAATCGGCGGAAACTGCCGCCGCATGTCCTTGTTTATGACGATGTAAACGACCGATGCGTTGTCGTGTCGTACTGAAGAGCACCGACTAAAGTCGGTCTCAGTTTCAAATCGTTCTGATCTTCCGGATTGTCCAGGGCAGATCAGTAAGATTGGCAATCCAACCAGCATTCAATGAAGCGGGGTTTTCCGCCCTGCCGATGAAGATGATGCTGGTGGGTATAGACTGAATTCGCCACGGAACCTGCTTCCGCAGAACTTGCCGATACTGCCGCTCAGCGGCAAATTGGTGCGAGGTGTGAAAGCGGACTCCAGGCGTGTGAATCCAGGAGAGATCCACTGACATGAAAAATCAATCTTTGATCCTGCTTGTTGTCGCTGCCGGTTGTGGCCTTGTTGCCATGATTGGTGTTAAGAAAGCAATCAATCAGAAACCCGCTGATGCAGAAGAGACCATTCAGGTGCTCAGTGCGGCGGCTGACATTCAGGTTGGACAGCGGCTGGATGAACTGAACACAAAATTTGTTACGGTGGGAATCTCGACAGCTCCGGAAGGAGCGGTCACATCAATGGATGAAGTCACCGAACGGTCTCTAAAAGTTCCGGTGATGCCAGGCGACTGGATTCTGAAGAGTAAGTTGACGGAAGTGGGTGAAATGGGAGCAGTGGCCAGCATTCCGAAAGGCATGGCTGTCGTCACAATCCCGGTGGATGCGACGACATCGCACAGCGGCATGATGCGACCCGGGAATCGAGTCGATCTGCTGCTGACCTACGATGACAATTCACAGGGACGCTCGGTGAAAAAGATGATCACTGTGATGGAGTTTGTGGAAGTCTTTGCTGTCGATAATCGAATCTACGGCATCGATAAGGAGGGAGATGGGCTGGCAAAGAATATCTCGTTGCTGGTCGAGCCTGAACAGGGCAAGGTTGTCAACCTGGCTAAGAGACTTGGTGAACTTTCAACTATGCTCCGTGCTCATGACGACACCACCGCTTCCGGCAAGACTGAGATTTCCGCAGAGTTTCTTGACAGTTCATTTTCGGGCACAGGTCATCGAACCCGGTCAGTGATGGAGAATCGGGGATTCGAAAATTCCGCGTTGACGAAAAATGATGAAGCTGACTCCTCAATGGATTCACTCTTAAACAACGAACTGTCACGAACACCTGGATCGGGTCCGGAACCATCCGCCCCCATCAAGGTGGCGAAACGGAACAATCACGATATCTGGACCATGGAAATTTATGAAGGTGATAAGGTCCGTTTAGAATCGATTGAAGTGCCATTGCCCGCAGAATCCACAGCCACTCCCGGCTGGAATATGTGGGATTTGTTGAAGTCGAAAACTACGAATTAGTCGAAATCGGGCACCGGGCCCGATTTTGAAGGGACTCAGTGAGTGTCACGGCACGATTGCCGGTGTTCACAGGGTACCAAGTGATCGCGCGGAGCGCGTTATGAGTTGGGGATGCGGCGTCCCGCGTTGCAGCGGGCGTCGCTCTTCACCACTTTGGGGGTGCAAGGATGCCATTGCTTCGAATGCTTGCCAGTTTCACACTGGCCGCGACAATCCTGCTGCTGTTGCCGTCAACTGTGGCCACTGCGCAGTCTCCCGCAAGCTCCGCTGTCTATCGGATTCACGAAGGCAGAAATGAGCTGACCCTGACCGAACGCTTTTCCATTTTTGTGGAACACTCTTCCAAAATCCGCCGTGTGATGGATTTTGACGAAGAAGTGATCACCGTTCAGGTCGTGGAAAATACGCCGACTCAGTTTCGAGTGTATGCTCTTCGCGCCGGAGTGACCACAATCAATGTCGTGGATGAGCATGGGCGCAGCTACGGCCTGGAAGTACTTGTCCGGGGAGATGTGCGTCACCTTGAATCTCATATCCGTCGCAGCTATCCCGATGATGTGATCACCATCGAAGAGATTAACGATCAGTCCGTGCGGCTTGTTGGCTGGGTCACGCAGCCGGATCACATCAACCAGATCGAAGAAATCGCAAAGCAGTTTTATCCAACGGTAATGAATCACATGAAGACCGGCGGCGTCCAGCAGGTCCTCATGAAATGCACGGTGCTTGAAGTGCAACGCTCCAAGCTGCGACGGCTGGGGATGAACTTCTCGCTGATTCGTCCCGAAGGCTTCCTGCTCAGCACGCCTGGACCAATCACTCCGATTTCGACATTAGTTTCTGGCGGAGCGGGAACTACTGCGACTCTGTCTGGGTTTTCAAACTCGACAATCACCTTTGGATTCACGAAACCAAATTCCGTCTTCAATGGATTCATTCAGGCAATGCTTGAAGAAGGAATGCTGCGGTCGCAGGCAACTCCCATGATTGTGACGCACAACGGTCGCCCGGCAAATTTTCTGAGCGGTGGTGAAACGCCCGTGCCCATTCCCGCCGGGCTTGGTACAACAGGTTTTCAGTTCCGCGAATACGGAATTCAGATGAACGCCGTTCCCTACATTCTTGGAAACGGACGCGTGCGTCTTGAGGTTGAAGCGATCATTCGGGATCAGGACTTTGCAAATACGGTGACAGTTTCCGGCACGACTATCGCTTCCTTTAAGACAAACAGTGCGAACACACAGGTCGAAATGAACTTCGGCGAGGCGCTGGTCATCGCTGGTCTGGTTTCGCAAAAACAGGTTCTGACCACCCAGAAGCTGCCATTCTTCGGTGAGCTTCCCTACATCGGAGCTGCGTTCAGTCGGAAGGCATCGACTGAATCCGAAAGCGAATTGATCATTATGGTGACTCCGGAATACGTGGCACCAGCTCCGGCGAATCAGTTCCCTCAGGCCCCAGGGACATTCACGGACCTGCCGACCGACAGAGAACTGTTCGGCATGGGGCTGCTCGAAGTGCCTAAATTTGGCGACCCATGTATCGACGGTTGCCAGAATTGTTTGCCTGGCGGAAGTTGCAAAAATTGCCAACACGGACAGCCATCAAATACGTGCCCTGAATGCCGACAAAATGGCGGTTCCTGCGCCCCGGCAGGCTTCGGCAAGTCGGATGGAGGCAAGACGCCTGGTGCCATCCCGGACGCGACCGGTAAAACCAGCGTTCTGCCAGCCAGTTCGTCTCGATCGCTCAAGGAGGGTCCTGCCGCCGGTGGCAAGCCAAATGCAAATCCCAAAGTTAACTCGCGTTCCGGGAGTTCCGGATTAATTTCACCAACCATGAGATAACAGGAACTGCAACGCGTCAAATTTTCCTGCTGATCAATCTGTTACTGAACGAGAAATGCCATGAAAAGCGTCCTGCGACTTGCCACCGTTGATCCGGATGAGCGCACACGCAATTCGCTCAAGTCAATGCTGTTGGGAATTGATACCGTGTGGCTGGAGGCCGAATGCTCGCGGTACGAATTCTTCATGGACGTTGCTCAGCAGACGCAGCCGGATATCGCGTTGATCAACGTCGATTCGAACCACTCACGTGGAGTGCAGCTGGTCGGCGAGGTGTCGCGAGCTTTGCCGAATTGCTCCGTTCTCGTGGTAAGTTCATCCCAGGAAGGCAGCCTGATCCTGCAGGTCATGCGCAACGGGGCACGCGAATTTCTGAACATGCCATTGCAGTTGGATGACTTCATTGCTGCTCTGGACCGCATCCGAATCACTCTGGGAGGTTCCGCTGGCGAAGGCAGCGTGCGTGTCGGAAAAATCATCACCGTCGCGGGCGTTGGCGGTGGAGTTGGCAGCACCGCCCTTGTCGTTAACATGGCCGCCTCGCTGGCTCAGGATCCGGCCAACTCGCCAGTCATCATTGACCTCGACCTGACTCTTGGTGACGCCGACGTGTGGCTGGACATTATTCCCGAATACACCATTCGTGACGTCTCAGAAAACATTTCCCGCCTGGACTACGGACTGCTGAAGCGATCATTGACCAGACATGAGTGCGGCGTCTATCTGTTGCCCCGTCCCGTCGAACTGGAGACTGGCGAAGCCATCAAGCCCGACGATCTGCGACGAATACTTGCGCTGTTGAAGGCGACGTTTTCTCATTTGATTGTGGATGTGACCAAGTCGTTCAGCAGACTGGACCTGTCCGTCATGGAAGTGTCTGACAAGGTTCTGCTGGTCACACAACTTGATCTCTCCTGTCTTCGCAATGTTGTTCGAATCATGCAGTTTCTGGAACAGGTGCCAGGGATCAAAGAGAAAGTCGAAATCATCGTCAATCGCGCGGGGCTGGAAGACAGCGACATCAGTCTCAACAAGGCTCTGGAGACCATCGGCAGAACCGTCTTTTGGCAATTGCCCAACGATTATGCCACAATGGTGGGTGCGCGAAATAATGGACTGCCCCTTTGCCAGTTCGCCCCCAAGGCTCGCCTGACCCGCAGCATCAATGACATGGTGCGGGCACTGACGTCCGGTGAGGGCGGAGGCAAGGCCGCCGAAGAACAGCCGAAGAAAAAGAGCGGGCTGTTCGGGTTGTTCGCCGGGAAGTAATTCCGAACTCATTTCCCCCCTGGCTGCAGCAGCTCACGGAGTGCATCCATCAGCACTTTCTCGACGTTTGGCGACACATTCGTCGCCCGCTCACTCGTTTCGTATCCGCCTTCTTCATAAGCGACGGCAGTGCCGATGTAGCAGGGACCGTAGTCGCCGTATGCGGCCATCGCGACTTTCAGATCCGGCCGCATCGCCTTGGCGGCCAGCTGATATTCAACAAACAACTCACCTGGCATATGGACGATTCGAATATCGCCCAGAGACAACATCGGCAGATCGATCTGATGCTGGCTTTGCTGTCGCGTCAGCCACGCGAGTTTCTGAGCCGCCTGAGTTGATGCCAGGCGATCGGTTTCCCACGCCATCAGATGTTCGCGAAACAGAGCTTCATCAAACCGTTCCGTCATGGGGAGTGACACTTTGACCGCCGTCCAGCCCATTTGATCGGGTTTGATCTCTGTCTTTTCAGTCGCTTCAAACGCACGCTTCATGCCATCCGCCAGACGAGTCGCCAGCGCCACTCGATTTTCATAACTGCCGTCGTTGTACTTGCCCGCTCCCAGATTGCCGCCAGCACCGTCAAAGTGAATGTGGACCGCCGACGGAACCGCCTGTTGACGGAAGAACCTGGCGATACCAGGAAAATCCGGACTCGGGATTCCCATGCGATAGTAGCTTTGCGGATGAACCGCGTAATAGCTGAGCACCGCAGTGGGCACGTCGCCACTCCAGAACGACACGACGTTGACCATCGGGTCGATCGTTCCAACCGGTTCCGCTCGCACGGCGGCATCCCGTGTGGCGGTGTAACGCGTGACACGAACTTTTCCGTCGTCTCCCAGAATTCTGCGGTTCGAGGCAACTTCAAACACCTCCGCCGTTCCAAATCCGACGTGAGTGACAGGTTGCAGATTAGTCACGGCCTGCTTGACGGCCGCTGCGGTGTTGTGCATGGCCTGCCGCGCGAACCCACCGTCAAATGGTCCCATTTGCGAGGCGTTGACGTCACGAAGAAGCTGCTCCGCCGTGTAATCCACATGCGGCGCGTCGTGCTGATGAAGCGTATGCAGCGCGACGCGATCAAACGTTGTGCCCGCAGCCGATGCAATTGCC
>JBBQSE010000080.1:0-22081 GCA_038214195.1 Planctomycetales bacterium | reverse complement strand
TCCAGCGGCGTCTCTTCGAAATTATGGTAGCTCACAATCCGCTTTGTCTTGCCGTAGCGACGAATGGATTTCGCGATATCATCTTCGAGATCGACGTATTCCGCTCCGGCGATGATGGCTTCCCGCAGGACCGTCTGACGCTGCTCCTCCGTGCCAAACCAGCGACCGCGATCCGCCTTTCGCCGACACGTGACAACCACCGGCGTCGGGCGATCCTTGAGCATCAGCCCGAGATCCGGTCGTTTGCGCATGTAATCGACGCGCAATTCCACCAGCTCGGCCTTTTTCTCAGCGAGTGCGCGATGTTCGGCCATCATTGACGAATGACGAGTTCGTCCGAGACTTATACAAATCATTGGCAGTGAAATCCGTCTGGAAACGGTTTAAGAATGCGGCACCAGCCCTGATGGCCTGACCGTTTTTGGTTTCTGAGCCAGGGATTCTAGGGCAACATCACGCCCTGTGTGAGCGTGAAAGGGGGACTTCGCCGGAATTTCGATGCGGGAACCGGTTATTCAACGTCAGTCTAGTCGCGTTCTCACAGCGGCTGGCAATTTCCGGGAGAGCAAACCGCTTGCCAAGCCACCAGGTCTTACGCGAAGATGGCGGTGTTCAGTGAAGAGTAACTCCCTCAAACCTTATTTGCCGCGACACGACCTTACCCGGAGTTTCCGAATGTTTGCACGTCTTCATAGCCCGCTCAAATCCAGTCTCGAGACTTTGAGCCTCATGGGCGCATTCATGTGTGCCTCAATCGTCGTTGCTCAGGAGTCGCCCTCCGCACTTCGCTGGAAGTTGCACACAATCAATGATCAGTCTCCGTATGAAGGTTGTGGTGCGGCGGATTTTAATCGTGACGGGAAGATGGACATTTTTTGCGGTGATTCTTGGTATGAGGCTCCGTCGTGGACAAAGCATAAGGTGCGCGAGGTTCCGGCCAGTGTGGCGAATCCGCACTACTATGAAGACTTCGCCGATTCGCCTCTGGATGTGAACGGCGACGGACGCCCTGACATCGTGACGTGCAACTACTTTGGCCGGCGAGTTGGCTGGGTAGAAAATCCTGGGGGCGATGCCACGGCGACATGGACCGAACACGAAATCGACACTCCTGGCAGCATGGAGACCGGTGAACTCGTCGATATCAACGGCGATGGAAAGCTGGACTTCCTGCCGAACACGGGTAATGTCGTCGTGTGGTATGAGCTGACTCAGCAAAAGCCAGCGGTCGTCTGGAAGAAACATGATCTCGGCAACGAAGGCGCGGGGCATGGAGTCGGCATCGGCGATATTAACCGCGACGGTCGGCTGGATATCATCACGCCGAAGGGATGGCACGAACAACCGGAAGATGCTGCGTCGGACAAGTGGCCGTTCCACGCGGAGTTCCAGCTGGGCGCGGCTGGTATCTTTATTCACGGTCGCGACGTTGATGGCGATGATCTGACAGATGTCGTCTGGGGCATGGGTCATGGCTTTGGGCTATATTGGCTCAAGCAATCTGTCAGCGCGGATGGCCAGCGTGAGTGGACGAAACTGGTGATCGACGACACATTCTCCCAGGTTCACACGTTGGTCTTTGCCAATCTTGATCGTGACGGAAAGCCGGATCTGATTACGGGCAAGCGAGTCTATGCGCACGAAGTCGAGCCCGGTGCCACGGACGGTTCAGTCGTATTTTATTACCAATACGATCCCGCTGGTACCAAATGGATGAAGCACACAATCTTTCAGGGTGACCCCGCCATCGATGCCCCGAAAGATGCTAAAGACCGGTGGGCGCTAAAAGATTTTCCGCGTGGCAGCGCTGGCACAGGATTGCAGATGGCGGCGGTTGATATGGACGGCGATGGCGATATCGATCTTGTGTGTCCTGGAAAGTCAGGGCTTTACATGTTCGAAAATCTGGGTCATCCGCCAGAGTAGAACAGTTGTCTCAACTGTTCCCCGGAAGCGTCAGGCTCTTTTAGTGCCGGATGAATATGGCTCGCACGGTCTCGATCGAGATGTTTAGCCGCCACGGCATCGGCGTGCGCGCCCACGTCGATGGCGCTGGGGTTAAACTGGCCAACCGCTCATTTATGCCCACGAGCAGTATCGTGCCATGCTACAAGTTGTTTGGCAGGAACAATTGAGGACGATTGTTCTACACGGGGCGCAGCGCGCGGATCATGCCGGACGCTTTGTGCAGCGTTTCGCGATATTCGTCGAGCGGGTCGGAATCCGCGACGATGCCGCCACCGACGGGAAACTGGACCCAGCCGTCCTTGAGCGTAAACGTGCGAATCAGGATGCTGCTGTCGAAGTCACCACAGAGGCCACGGAAAAACAGACTTCCGCAGTAGGCACCGCGAACAGTCGGTTCCAGTTCGGCGATGATTTCCATCGCCCGAATTTTTGGCGCGCCGGTGATCGAGCCGCCAGGAAAGCAGCCGGACATCAGATCCCAGACATCGCGGTCATCGCGGAGCGTTCCCACGACGGTGGACACCAGATGCAGGACGGTTTCGAATTTTTCCACTTCGCAAAGTCCTGTGACTCGCACGGAACCAGCTTTGCAGGAACGCGAAATGTCGTTTCGCAGCAGATCGACGATCATTACGTTTTCCGCCCGGTCCTTTTCGCTGGTGGACAATTCATCGCTGGCATAAAGGTCGGCGATGGGCGATCGCTGGCGGCGGCGTGTGCCCTTGATGGGTCGAGTCTCAACCTGGCGGGATCGATCAACTTTCAGGAATCGTTCAGGTGACGCGCTGACGATTGAAAAATCTTCAGTCTTGAAGAACGCGCAAAACGGTGCCGGATTGTTGGCGCGAATGCTGGAGTAGAGTTGCGTCGCCGTGCCGGACCATGGCGCGAGGAGACGCTGCGAAAGATTTGCCTGGAAGATATCCCCTGCCCTGATGTATTCAATGACGCGCGCGACGGCGGTTGTGTACTGGTCGCGGGTGAAGTCTGACGAGATGTCGGAAGTTGGTTCGATTTGATGTCGGAAGGGAGCCAGCGAAATGGATGCTTTGTTTTTGCCATCCCTTTGAACCGATGAATTCCTGTCGAGACCGTTCGACAATCTCGCCTTGATCCATTCACCGCGATTCTCTTGAGTTGCCTGCGAACTTGATTCATCTGTGGACCGCAATGTCAGGACGTAACTGCGGACGGTTCCCGCCAGGTGATCCCAGACGATGGCCCAGTCGAAAAGTCCCGCAAGCAGCGCGGGTGTCTGGAAGTCATCGATTCCAGCGCAGGGAATTCGCTCGAACGCCTGGCCTAATTCGTACGACATCAGTCCGGCGATGCCGCCGCAGAATGGTGGAAGACGATCGGATTCCTGCGACGGCACGACGGGCAGACACCGCTCCCAGCGTCGGAGAGTGGCGTAAGGATCGCTGCCAAATGCCGCTGATTCGATTCGAGTGACAGCAACCGGATCGGCCGTCAGCATCGTGTAGCGGGCATCGCGTTCCCGATGCCGTGACGCGCTGTCGAACAGCATGACGAACGGCTGATCTTCAAACGCCGTCAGCGCGTGCAGAATCGGCAGGTGCGGATCATGATCGTGGATTTCAACTGTCTGTGGCACGAGTGCTGGGCGGTGTTTAAGAGGAAAAACAGCAATAGAACGAAACGAAGCAGGCGGTCGTTGACGGATTGTAGTTGTGAAACGTCCGCAGGCATACTTGACGATCAGTGGCTGAATTTCGGCTGTGGCGGGCTGTCGGTGCGACGAACTGATTTGCCGCAGAGGGGCAATCTCTTGTGAGTCAGTCGTTGCACCTGGCAAATTGAACGGATAGGATCTGCCTGCAGCACGGCAACGTGTCCCGTCTCATCCATTCTGGAGCAATCTGATGGTGTCAGGTTCAACTGTGGCGTCGCCGTCCGGGCACGCAATCGCCCGACTTCAGTCGCCCTGCCTCAAGGTGACCGCTTACGATTTCGCGATCGCCGGGTGGATGACCGCAGCAAACCAGTTCTATACAGTGTGGGCGGACGGCTCGGATTCGAGTATTGCGGCGGATCGGGACCTATTTGCCAGAGCTGGTGTCGAGACATCGTCAGCAAGGATTCTTCATTTTTACCCGCTGGCGCTGGAACGACAGCTGGAGTCACTTGAACGCGAGTTTGCGGGCCGCCAGCCGTCCGAGATCCGTCGGACGCACTTTTGTATGCGGAAGACTTCGAGCGGCTTTGAGTTCTTTGTCAGCGAGCAGTCGATTCGGTAGAACACGTCCCTGTGCATCGTGATCTCATCAGTGTTCCGCCGAAATTTCATTCCGAGTGTAGCGAGATCGTCCCATGTCGATAGCTGAAAAACCTGACACGCGAAGAGCACGTAACGTGCGTTCTCCGCATATCAAAACCACAAAATATGACGTCATGGTTTCGGCGCTTTCCACGTCTGCGTTGTTCGCCGTTATTGCGCTGATTGTGATGATCATCATCTGGCTGTCCAACCTGCTGCCATCGGCCCCAAAGAAGCAGGTGATCATGCTGCCTCCGGGGGACGGCGGTTATGAAGACGGCGATCCAAACGCGACCCCTAATGTGGAGTCGCCGGAAGATGCTTCAGACGATCCCTCTCTGGCGAATGAAGAATCAGACGTCACTGAGCTGGAAGAAGTTGTCGAGCAGGTTGTCGAGATGTCCGAGAACGCCGCTGCGGTCGTCGCACCTAATGAATACTCGGATTCGAAGAATACGGGCAGCCCTGGCAGTGCTGACGGCACGGGAGGTCGCCCACTTGGCAGCGGCGGCCCTGGCCGTGGCGGTGCAAAGCGTGAACAGCGGTGGGTCGTCGAATTTGCGGACAAAGGTGATCTCAAAAGCTACGCCGCGCAGCTGGACTTTTTTGGGATCGAACTGGGCGCAATTTTTCGGGATGACGGTCGCTTGATTTATATGAACAACATGGTCGCTGACAAACCGACGACACGGGAAATCAAGGAAGGTGCGGCGGGGGCCGAGCAGCGACTGTTCATGAACTGGGCTGAAGGCAGCGAGGAACGCCGCAAGGCAGATGTGGAGTTATTTCAAAAGGCCGCCATTGACGCGTCAAACGCCGGGATACTGCACTTCTATACATCTGAAACAGAAACGCTGATGGCGACAATCGAACAGGAATTTGGCGGCCACACGGCGGACGAAATCCGCAAGACGTACTTTCGGGTTCGCAGGGCCGGATCTGGTTATGAGTTTTATGTTCAAAAGCAGTTGCTAAAGTAACGTCGCCGGTCTGCTGTGGGAATACTGGATCAGGCGGGCGGTGAATTCGAAACTGCGGCAGAATCTTCCGCAATTCTCCATTTCTTTTCTTTACGTTATGTCGGAATGCCCAATGAACTGGTTCCAGAACGGTGTTGGACTGCTCTTTACGTTGGCTCAGGATAAGAAACCACAAGCTTCGTTTGTCATGTGGCTGATCGAACAGTCCATCTGGGGTGGCATCGGTGCCTGCGCCCTGCTGGGCCTGTTCTGCGGTTATCTGCTGTTTCGCCGGATTAAGCAGAAGACTTTCCCCGGCACCGAGGCAGAACAGATATTCCTGAACGACGTCGGCGAATGTCTCGATCGCAATGACTTCGACGGTGTTCTGGCGCTGTGTGATACGCCTGCCCTGTGGAATCGCGCTCTGCCGCAGCTTGCGACACTGGCCGTGCAGCAGCGCGATCGATCGATCGGTAAAATTCGCCAGATACTGATGGAGCGTTTTGAACGCGACATTATGTCCGGACTGGACCGTCTCAACAGTTGGGTCGCCACAGCCATCAAGACCGCCCCGCAGCTCGGACTGCTGGGTACGGTGCTGGGGATGATCAACGCCTTTGCCAAGATCGCCGGAGCCGCCGCGTCTGGTGTCGATCCCAAAGAGCTGGCGGAGGACATCAGTTTCGCCCTCTTGACGACAGCGGCCGGAATGGCGATTTCTATACCACTCATTGTGATCAATACCGCCGCACAAAACAGAATCAACCGTCTGCAGGAGTCTATCGACGAAGGTTTGGGTCCGTTCCTGGAAGATCTTGCCGCAGCGAAGCAAGGTGGCGGCGGTAAGGGCTGACACAGTTGTTGGTCACAGTCTGGTATTCGGGGCTGTCGGCGGTTTCTGTGCCTGCTGTTTGTTCCCGAGATTTTCTGTCGGGCACTGGTGTTCGGGAATTCTTGTATGTCTGGCGATGCTGAAGAATCTGATGAAGGCTACGTGCGGAAAAAACGCGCTATGCTGGATACTGAAGTCGATATCACTCCTATGATCGACCTGACGTTTCAGCTGCTGATCTTTTTTATGGTAACGTCAACCATGCAGGGGAACCCGCCTGCCGACCTGCCGCCATCAATGTCCGGAGGGTCCATTGAAACGGCAAAGGTGATCGGCGTGGTTGTCCGGCCGGCAGATGTTTCAGGCGAAGCGCCGAAGGTGGAAATCGACAAACAACCTGTGAATCTGGAAGAGCTGCGGTTGTATCTGGAAGAACAGGCGGGGGCTCGCAGCTCGGGCATTGACGTGATGATCCTGGCCGACCGCACTATGACGAATGGAGACATGAACGAGGTTGAGTTACTGATCTCTGATATTCCCGGTGTAACTTATCATTTTGGTGTGCAGGATCGGCGCGAGTAGTAAATTCGATTGGCGAACGGATTATGGCAGATTTGACAGACAAGAAGCTGGGAGAATTCCATCTCCTGCGACCGCTGGGAAGTGGTGGCATGGCGGATGTGTACGTTGCCGAGCAGACGTCGCTGCAGCGCTATGTTGCTGTCAAGGTGATGAAGCCGGAACTGATGGCGCATTCCGGACAGGACATGGTGGCGCGCTTCAAGCAGGAAGCGATGATGGCCGCTGGTCTGAATCATCCAAACATCGTCCAGGTCTACACGATTGGCCAGGAAGACGGTCTGCACTATATCGCTCAGGAATTTGTCCAGGGCAAGGACCTGGCGACGATTCTGCGAGGGCGAGGCAAACCGGATATCGCATCGGCTTTGCATGTGATGCGACAGGTTGCCGCCGCGTTAAAAGCGTCCGGTCAGGCGGGCATCGTGCATCGTGACATCAAGCCCGAAAACATCCTCGTCACGAAGAAGGGTGAAGTCAAAGTCGCGGATTTTGGTTTGGCTCAGCTGGGTGAGTCGGGTCCGGAAAAGAAAGGCGTCACGATGGGGACGCCTCTGTACATGAGTCCCGAGCAGGTCAGCGGTCGGGAACTTGATCCACGATCAGATGTGTATTCATTTGGAGTGACGGCGTACCAGTTGCTGTGTGGTGAGACACCGTTCAAAGGCAGTTCGGCAGTCGCCATTGCGAGGCAGCATCTGCAGAATTCGCCACCACCGCTCAAGGAAAAGAATCCCGCAGTACCGGACGTGCTGTGTCGGCTGGTGCATCGCATGATGGCCAAACGCCGTTCCCTGCGCTACCAGTCGGCGGATGAAGTCCTTGAAGATCTGAAGAAGTTGATCGTGGCTCACAAGCAGGGAAGATCGCTGGATCTTGTGCGACTGCCAAGGCTGGAAGAACTGGATCGACTGGCGGAGCAGGAACGTGTGAAGCACGCTCAACTGCGTGAAAGTGGCGCAATTGCGTCTGTGGAAGACGAAGAGTTTCAGCTTGGTCCTGATACGGATGTCCGCGCTACGTTGGTGATGGCGGACCGGGAATTGAGGAATGCAGCGGACGATGACTTGTCAGATTCGCGGAAGCCGCAGCCTCCACGGAAGCAGGCTGTCAGCGCTCTGGATGAGCTGCCGCCGATTCCAAAGAAAAAGCGGGCCAGCCAGGAAGCGAACATTGACCTGACGCCCGCCGTGGACGTGACGTTTCAGCTGCTGATCTTTTTCATGATCACGGCGTCCTTCAGTATGCAAAAGGCGTTCGACGTTCCACCGGCAAAGAATGCGGACGGCGTGTCCATGACTGTTCAGGTGGAAATGCCTGATTCCGGAGTTCACGTGGAGGTGGATCGAGACAACATCGTCTATGTCGGAGACAAGAAGGCGCAGACGTACAAGGAAATTCTGGAACTGCTGACAGCCGAAAAATCAGCCAACAGCAGCATCAACGACCTGGATCTGATTCTCGATCCGGATTCAACGCACGAGATGCGGGTGACCGTGATCGACGCGGCAACGCAGGCTGGTTTTCTTCGCGTGAAAAACAAAATTCAGGAATTGTAACGTGGCTGCGACGTGATATTCAGAATTCAGTCGCTGGCTTTAATGAAACTTGATCGGATACCAAAGTGGCGCAGGAAGAATACGACGACGAGAACGATGCCGAAGAAGCTGCCATTGAACAGCAGGCGGCAAAAGCGAAACGGCAGTTGTCCCGAGGCCGCGTTGCGCGATTTACGGAAAAACTAACCGGTGGTCCGGAACGTCCGGGTGAGCAGAAAATCGGTCGCTCGCCGGTTGTACTCGGTCTGATCGGGCTTACCGTGGGTGCCCTGCTGGTGGCTGGTATTTTCTGGTACATGAACGCCAGTCTGCGGGAGCAGCGGCAGTTGAAGGAAGCGGTGACGTCGCTCGATCAACAGCGTTACCTGGACGCTGAAGATCAGTTCATGAAATTCCTTGCAGTCTATTCGCAGTCCTCATCAGCCAATACGGCTCGAATCGGACTGCACCGCACGCGGGTTGAAAAACTGCTCCTCACCGAATATCCGGATGTCATCAAGGGCCGCGAAGAACTCGACGAGTTGATCCGTGTCTGTCGGGACCTGTCTGGCTTCGATGATATTAAAGATCAGGTGCGACGGTACGCGGATCGCCTGACCTATTCCGGGGCACGTGTGGCCGAGGTCACTCAGGAACAAAAGGCGCTGGATGTCAGCCTGGCCGGTATGGAGATCATGAAGCGTTATGCCGGTGACGCGGGAATTCCGCCAGCTCGCGAACAGGAATTGATTCGTCTGCAGCGACTGGCCTCCGCCGCAGTTGCCAAGAAGTCTGAGTACCTCACGCGCGTCGCTGAAATTCGACTCCTGCTTGAATCCGGCAAGACGGTGGATGCTATCGGGGTCCGAGATCGGCTGATTGCGGCGTTTGAAGGGCTGCGGGATGACAAAGATCTTAAAGTGGTATTAACGGAAATTCTGAACAAAGAAAAAGAGCTCGTGGTCCGTTCAGAGGGCGGCGACGCCCTGACAACGCCGGTCAGCGATCTGGAGTTTAAGTCAGTGGCACTGGCAGTAAGGACTCAGGCGGCGACGGACCTTGCGTCACAAGGGCGTTCCGTATTCGGGAACGGCATCGACAGCGTTTTCGCGCTGGACGCCGATATCGGTGATCCCATTTGGCGTGTGCCGGTGGGTGAGGACGGTCCATTCGCTCCGATTGCCGTCAAAGGCACAAATCCGGGCGTCCTGGTCTTCAGTACACTTTCCAGCGAGTTGCAGATGCTGTCGCAGGATGATGGGCACTTGCTGTGGCGACAACCTCTGGACAGCCGTCCAAATGCGATGCCGCTTGTTGTGTCGGACAACATCTTTATTACGACTCAGAACAACGAGATGTGGCAGGTCTCGGTTACGAATGGACGTGCGCTGTCGCGTCTGAAATTTTCGCAGCCCGTCGTTGGCCCCCCTGCCCTTGCGAGTGATGGATCAAAACTGGTTATTCCCGGGGACGATACTCTGGTCTACACGTTGAGTCTGAATCCCCTGAGTTGTATGGCCGTGTCGCAAATTCCACATCGCGCCGGCAGCGTGAAGGCACCGATGCTGGCGGCGGGGAAATTCTTTCTGATGTGCGACAATGTTACTTCAGAAAAGGCCAGGATTCAGACACTCGACATGGACGCCAATGGAGTACTGACCGTTGTGGCTTCAGATCCTGTCGATGGCCAGGTCAATGATCCCTGCCTGCTGCGAGGATATGAATTGTTCGTGCCATCAACGCCGCAGCGCGTAACGGCCTTTCGTGTCGCTGAGGAAATCGGCCAGCCACCGCTGTCCCGCGTTGGTGCCAATCAGCTTGAGGAAGGTTTGCAGACAAAGATGTTTCTGCTGGCTGGCCCGAATTCGCAGTTGTGGCTGGGTGGGCGTGATTTGAGAAAATTTCAGACACGAACAAACACGCTGCTGCTGGACGCGGGCGTCACGGCGGAAGGAACTCACCTTCAGCCAATTCAGTTTTTGGATGAAGCAGTCTTCCTGACGACTCAGACTCCCCATTTGTCGTCGGTGTTCTTCACGCGTGCCAATCGTGAGCAGATGACGGGAACCTGGCGAACTGTGATCGGCTCGCACCTTGTCGCTGTGGGGCAGTCGGCTGGCAGCGATTCGATTTTGGCGCTGGCGGATTATGGTGAGTGCTATCGTGTGTCGATGGCCGATATTGCCAAAGGCGGCTTTCAGGTGGAATCCATCAGCCGCTGCCGACTTCCGGAGAAACTGGCATCGCCCGTCGGCGGTGTTGTCCTGAAGGATGGTCGAGTGGCGATCTGGTGCGGAGCGCCCGAACCATCAATGTGGACGTTTTCAACGACTGGTCAGTTTGAACGCATCTGGCGTTTGCCCGATACTGCCCAGTTGCCCCCCGTCGCGCTTGAAGGCGGCGTGGTATTTGCGATGCCCGGTCGGCTGCATATTTCTGCTGTTTCCAATGCCAATGCGGAAGACTACCGCGCCGCTCAGACTCAGAATCAGCAGGAACCCTGGAAGTCGCTGACGGCTGTCTCGCCAACTCAGGTGATCGCAGTCAATGCTGATAACCAGTTTGTGCGTGTGGAGTACCGTACAGCACCGCGTCCGCAACTTGCCGAAATCAGTGTGACTAAGATTCCGTATGAGATCAGGGTGGCACCCGCAGTTTCGGGCGACTCTCTGTTTCTGGCATCGACGGAAGGAAAGCTGGTGATGATGCAGGCGGCGACACTGGAGGTTCTTTCGGAAGTCGATCTCGGAATCATTCCCAGTGCCACACCAAAGATTGCCGGTGAATTTGTCTTCGTGGAGCTGGCGAATAGGGAAGTTCGTGTCTTTCGCATCGCGAACGGCTTGCCAGCTGTGGCATCATTTCCGCTGGACGGATATGGCCTGGCGGGCAATCCGATGAAGTTGCCTGACAATGATTATCTGATTGCGCGGACGGACGGCAAAATTATCCGCATGACGGCCGACGGCACAATTTCGGATTCCGTCGTTCACGTTGGTCAGGAGATTCAGCAGGGACCGCTCGATATCAATGGTCAGATCCTCGTGATCGCTGTCGATGGAAGTCTGTATCAACTGGCCGCGAACGTGGGCAAGTAATGCGGCCCCGCTATGTTCATGTTTTGTAAACGAACTATTCGGCATCAAAATGAAATTCAGTTCCACGTCTGACAACTTAAGCATCCGCAGGTCATCGTTCCCGCTCCGGGCTGGGCTGGCGGTCGTCGCGTTGACGATTGCCCTGCTGGGTGCCGGTCGCAATTCGACAGCCGACGAAAAAGTCGTTAAATCGGAACTGCCCAAATTGACGGACATGCAGTTGCCGACGGCTGATGAACTGCTGCGGGCAGATGATGCCAACGGCAAGGCGTTTGACTGGATCGTTCTCAAGGCTCCCGTCGAAGCGGACCGGACTGTACTGGTCGTCAGTCCTCTGGAAGTGCGGCCTGACACGCTGAAGAAAATGGCCGAGTCGTATGCCAAACTGGAGGCGTCAAAACCAAAGACACCGGAAGAACGAGAGGAACGAACTCAGCGGCTGAAAAATCTGAAGCTGCTGATCGTCAAACTCCCCGGGAACGCTGTCGCGGAATACGCGCTGCCGATCATCAACATCGATCATGTCATTCTGTTTGAAGAACTGATGCTGCAGCGCGCGGATGAGCTTTTAAAGGAAGGCGATATTCGCAAGGCGTATGAACTGCTGTTGCGCGTCGAAAAGGAATACCCGTCGTGGGAACTTTCGAAACCGCGATACGAGAACCTGCTGCTGGTTGAATCCGGCCTGCGGGCTCGTGATGGAGATATCTATGCGGCACTGGCGCTGCTGGACGAACTTGGCAATCGTAACATCAACAATCCTGACCTTCGTCCGCGTTACGGTGAACTTGTCGCCCCGATGATTGAGACGTCGGTCACGGATGATGATTTTGATAAGGCCCGATACCTCATCGGGCGCATCGAAAAAGTGTTCCCCGGCCATGAAACGGCGGAAACCTGGAAGGCCAGGATGAAAGAGATGGCGGACAAACTGCTGTCGGAGGCGAAGCAAAAGACCAGCCAGCGGGAATTTGCGGCAGCTGCCGACCTGGCATGGAAGGCAGAGCATATCTGGCCGTCATCCGGCAACGCGCGGGCTCTATTTACTCAGATTGTGTCTCGGCATCAGGTTCTTCGCGTTGCGATTGACGATACCGATTCGTCAAAGATCGTTTACCCTTCGCCTCTTGAGTCGGACGAACGTCGCCAGGAGTTGCTCGAAGTCCCGTTGTTTGAACCGACCACGGCGGATGAGTTGACGTACTTCCGGTCCAGTTTTTTCGAAGTCTGGGACCCCACTGATCTGGGGCGGGAAGTCGTCTTCACGCTGCGTGAAACGCGTCCGGCATGGCAATCACAACCGCTGTTGACCGCCAATCAGATCGCGGATGCTCTGGGACGGCGGATGGACCCGACCAGCCCGTTGTTTAATTCGCGGCTGGCGTCGTTTGTGCGCGAGGTGTCAGTACGTTCGCCTGCTGAAATGAAAATTCGCTTTTCGCGGGTTCCGTTAAGCATTGAATCACTGCTGCGATTTCCGATTGTGGCTGCGGCGCCAATCGTCGAAACCGAAACTTCTGGTCCTGTTGAATCTGGTGAGGCGGCTGGAACCGCCGATGCTGCTGTGGAATCCAGGGTGTCCGAAGCAGTGGCGGGTGGCGGCGTGACTCTGCTCTCCACACGTTTTCAGCTTGTGCGGGATGATGAGGCGGGCCGTTCCTATCTGCGGGTTCGTCCTGAACCGGATGGGCTTGATGCGAGCAGGTATCATGTTGCCGAGATTCGAGAACTTCGTTTTTCGGATCGTGAAAGTTTGCTGAAAGCGGTGATTCGCGGCGAGATCGATTATCTGCCTCGTTTGTTGCCCTGGGAAGTCGATGCATTCAGCGGCTCGACGGCATTTGACACGCGAAAATATGCGCTGCCACTGACCCATGTCATTACGTTTAATCCACTGTCGGAACGCATCACCAGTGCTCAGATGCGGCGGGCGCTCTCGTTTGCCCTGAACCGCGAAGCCATCCTGAAGTCGATCATCCTGCGTGATCAGTCGATGCGTTATGGACGCCTCAGCAGTGCTCCATGGCACCTGAGCAGTTACGCCAGCAATCCGCTGGAAAAAGCTCCGGAGTTCAATCTGAGGCTGGCATACGCTCTCCGTTATGCGGCGGAGCGTCAGTTGCAACTGGCGGAGCTCACCAAACTGGAGACGGTTGCCAAAGCTGCGGCCAAAGAAGCGGGTGACAAGTTTGACAGCGAAAAGTTTCGAACAGAGACCACCGCCGATTACATCAAGCTGCCACGTCTGCGGCTGGTAGTCGATCCGGATCCCACCGTTGTGGAGGCCGCCAAACGCATGATGGTGTACTGGTCGAAGATTGGTTTCGAGATCGATCTGATTGAGGGTGGCGCTCCGGGTGAAAAGCTGAAGGACGAGGACTGGGATCTTTGTTATCGCCGGGTTCGCATGGAGGAACCGTTGCTCGAACTCTGGTCGCTGCTCACCAACGACGTCAACTTTGATATGAATCGGCTGAAGTTGTTTCCGGACTGGATGCGTCAGGAACTGGTGAATTTGGACTACGCGGCAAGCTTCTCAGATGCTCAGGATCGACTCTTCACAATTCACCGTCACATGGCGGCTCAGGCCTTTATTATTCCGCTTTGGGAAGTCGATGAGTTTGCTGTGTGGCGGAAATCGACCATTGGAACACCCGAACGTCCGATCTCTCCCTATCAAAACGTCGAACGCTGGATCGTGCGCCCATGAGTGAGATAATACCTGGCTTCCTGCGGATGGCACTCCGGAGTTTGATCGCGCTGATCGTCCCTGGCGTTATCTGTGTCTCTGGATCCATTGCTGCCGCCAATCCACAAACCCCCGTAACGGCGGACAGTAAGGCAGTCGATACGGCAACAACTGCAGAAGTGGAGAAGGCGGCAACGACTCAGGCGTCCGCAGATGCGCCGACGGAACAGAAATCCGCAGTCGCGCCAAAGTCTGCAAAGGTTGCTCCAAAGGTCGTGATTCCGTTTGATCGGGAGCCCTACCGCGTCATCGTCGAAGTTGGATTTGCGGGGCCGGCAGCTCGGCGACCAGTTCTGAGACAGGAACATGTTGATCAGATCCGCAAGGGTCTGGACCGAATGTACGGAGACGCATGGGACGCGGAAGTCGTGGAAAGTGAATGGCTGATTCCAGCCGACAAAGAGCGATTGAATCGACTGAGCCCGGAAGCACTACTGGTCCGTTATCCTGAAACGTTGGCTCATAAAGTGCTTTTCATCAGCATTGAAGAATCCGCGGGGCTGTATCAGATCTGCTGTCGTGAATATGACACGCGAGTTCAGGAACTGGCACCAGTGCTGATGGAGCAGACCGGTGAATTGGCGGACGTGGCCAATGTCGCGTGTCGTCTGGCTCGTGATTCGTTTCGCCCTGTGCTGCTGTTCACCAAACCGACAGTCGATGGAATGGAACTGGAATTCCTGCTGCAGGCGGGAGTACTACAGGTTCCTGATCCTTCGGCGGCATTTATTCAGAGTGGCGATGTGCTTCGGACATACCTGAGGCAAATGGATCGCCGAAATCCCGACAAGCTGAAGTTACTCCAGCCGCTGGCGCTGTGTTACGTCAGAGTCACCGGATTCAATGAAGAGTTGCGCGCAGATACGCCAGACTCTCCTGAAGACCAAAACGTCCTCGTAGAAGGCATTACGCGGGATACCTCCGCTGTGTACCAAGACACAGGGCACGTTCGTGGCGTCCTGATCTCCCATGGTCCGGTTCCTTATGGCGGTGCGGGACGAAGCGTGCAGCAGCTTGCACTGCGTCAGCGTCCGGCTTCGACAAAAAGCCATATCAAGCTGGTTCTGCAGTCGCGGCCCGATCGGCCGCTGATCTGCCATCGTGTGGACAAAGTGACAAAACTGCGGCAGACCGACGCAAACGAAGCTGCCAGTGTGCGGGTACTGAGTGATCGCAACGGGGAAATCGAGATCGAAGTTGATCCGGAGAATCCAACATTTTGGTTGTACGTTTACAGCGGCAGCTCGCTGCTGGCCCGAGTGCCATACGCTCCGGGACTGATCCCCGAGGATACAATCAAACTGCCTGACGATGGTCTGCGGCTGGGGGTGGAGGGCGAATTGTATTTGTTTCGGGATGCTCTCGTGGACACGGTCGCCCAGAAGGCGGTTTTGATGAGTCTGGCGAAGAAGGCGTCTGATGAAGGCAAACCGGACAATGTTGACAAGCTGGTTCAGCAGCTGGATGCGTTGCCAGGAGAGAAGGCGTTTCTGTCGAAACTAAACGCAATTGAAACGCCCGCAATAAAGAAAGCTGACTTGCAGAAAAACGCAAGTGTGAAGCGCAAGATACAGAAACTGTGTGAGGCCATGAAGGATTCGCTGACGGCCTTTTACGGCAGCGAGAAAAAGATCAAAGAGGCTGAAGAGCTGCAAAAGCTGCGTCAGTTCGCGGAACGCAAAGCGGCCTCAGGCACGGCCGCAGCACCGGGAGTCGTGCCTGCACCCAATGACAAGTAGCAGAACATTCAATTGCTGTCGAGGATCAGATTCCCATGAAGCCACAAACTTCACGTCGGTGTTTTCTGTCCAGCGCTTCAGCGGGCATTTCGATGCTCTCAGCGCGAAGTCTGATTTCCGGCCTGCATCCAGTAAGCGACGAGCAGACCGGGGTAACGAGCGGCATCGTTCAGTTGCGACCTGAGATCGAACCGCTTGTGCGATTGATTGAAGAGTCGCCACGTCAGCGGCTGCTCGAAGAAATCGGCAGTCGGATTCAAAACGGACTCAGCTATCGCGAAATCCTGGCGGCGCTGCTGCTGGCAGGCGTGCGAAATATCGAACCGTATCCGGCGGTTGGTTTCAAGTTTCACGCGGTCCTTGTGGTGAACGCGGCGCACATCGCCAGTCTGGCGTCACCCAGCGCTGATCGCTGGCTGCCGATTCTCTGGGCGCTGGACGAATTCAAGAGTTCCCAGGCGAAGGATGCGAAGGAAGGCAACTGGACGATGGCTCCGGTGGATGAAGCCGGAATTCCTGCCCCTGAAAAGCTTCGCGATGCGTTTCATCATTCGATGCAACAATGGGATGTGGCTCAGGCGGATGTTGCGACCGCCGGAGTCGCGCGATATCTTGGCGCGACAGAGACTCTGGAACTGTTTGCCGGCTACGCCGCACGTGATTTTCGCAGCATTGGTCACAAAGCCATTTACCTCGCGAATGCCTGGCGGACGCTGCAGACGATCGGCTGGGAACACGCGGAGCCCGTGCTGCGGTCGCTGGCGTATGCGATGCTGAATCACAATGGAGAGCCGAATCCGGCGACCAGTGATCTTGCACCAGATCGTGCATGGAAAACGAATCAGCAGTTGTCACTGAATATTCGTGATGGCTGGGAAGGCGGTAAATCCGACAGTGCGGCGACGACAGAATTGCTGACGGTGCTGCGGACAGGAACTGCGGATGAGTCCGCAGCCTGCGTTGTCGAACAGTTGAACGCCGGCGTGTCTCCGCAGTCACTGTGGGACGGTCTGCATCTGGCTGCGGGCGAACTGGTGATGCGTCAGGCCGGGATTGTTCCGCTGCACGCGATGACGACAACCAACGCTCTTCGATTTCTGTTCGACAACGTCGGTTCTTCGCAGATTCGCAAACTGCTGCTGCTTCAGAATGCGTCTTTTCTGCCGCTGTTCCGGGAAGCCATGCGGGCTCGCGGACAGGTCGGCGAAGCAAAGATCGATGAACTGACCGGCGTGGAAACGAAAGAGCCTGTTTCGGTTGATGCGATCTTCGGTTCGATTGGCAAACAGCCGCAACTCGCCGCTCAGCGGGTCATGACATTTCTGACTTCCGGCCAGGACGCGGAAACTCTGATGAATGCCGCCCGGCGTCTGATCTTCCTCAAAGGCACCGACGCGCACGATTACAAGTTCAGCACTGCGGCGCTGGAAGACTATTACAAGATCTCCCCTGCCCTTCGCAGCCGCTACATGGCCGCCAGCACGTACAACCTGAAGGGCTCAGACGCGGCGGACAACAAACTGGTTGATCGAATTCGAGCCGCACTGGGTTGAAGACTCCCCTGTTTTGTTTCTTCTCCCCCCGAGATCGGGGGAGACTATGTGCTCAGCGTTGGCACGGACCTGGCCAAAGCGGGCGCAGGCCGGATGAGGAGGATTCACGCGAACAGACTTTTCACAGACAGTGAAAAGCCCGGCAACAATTCAGGTGCCGTCAACGCAGTCACCGATCGTGAAACAAAGGCGTCGTCTTCCAGGACGCAGATCGCCGCAGAGTCGCGTGAAGGGTCAACCAGCCAGACCATGACGCTTCCGCTACGGAGCCACTGCTCCGCTTTCTGACTGACTTCCGATGCGGTGTCTCCAGGAGAAATGACTTCGACGGCCAGATCAGGGGCGAACGGAAGAAACTTTCGGGTTGGACGAGTGACGATTCGGTCCATTCTCACAAAGGAAACATCGGGAGCACGAACGGTGTCCGGGTTGCGTTCCAGCACGAATCCTGTCTCTGCTCCGAAAACAAAACCCAGAGACTGTTCTTCTATAAACTGACCGAGTTTCACTGTGAGCCTGGCAATAATCCAGCCATGTTCTGCGCCAGCGGGTGACATGGTTCTGATCTCTCCTCGAATCAATTCGCAGCGTCCCGCCTGCGGACGCTCTGCCAATTCGCTGGCTGTGATTTTTTCGACGATCGTGGACATGGGATTATCCTCGCGAATCTGTCTCTATTTGCCGCTGCTCAGGAACAACTGTCCCAGTTGCGCGGTCGGCGTGTTGTAGACCTGTTGCACGGCCTGAGCGGGACTCACTTTGTTGCGAAGCGCTCCAACGAGTTCCTGGAACCGCGCCGCGCCGCCCCGAGTCTGCAGGAATTTCACCAGCAGATATCCGACTTCTCCGACTTCTTCCGGGGCCAGCGTTCCGTCGTCGAACAGTTTGGCGGCATCCGTGATAGTCGAAACCGCCTGGGCGGCGCGACCAGGTATCGCCCGCACATAGACGGAGTCCGCCGTCAGGCCGGATTCCACCATGCCAAATCCCTGTTTCAGCCAGTCCGGCAGATTTGAACCATCACGGGCCAGATACGATTGACTGATCAGCGAATTCAAGAGTTGCTCGGTTGTCAGGGAACTGACCGATTCTGTATCTCCGACATCATGCAGAGCGACGTAGGCCGTTTCGAAATTCCCGTTGATCACGGAATGTCCCAAAACCGATTTCGGCGTCCGGCGATTCATCAGCACGGTATTGAACTCTTCATAGTCGAACCGATCTTTTGTAACGAAAACCGCCAGCCGTCCACGAAACGCCTGCTCGCTTCCCGGCAGCGGATAACGTTTTGACAGATCAGCAAGATGGGTTTCCGCCACTTCGCTCAGATGCTTGAGGCGATCTTCAGAAGCAGTCCCGTAAAAGTAGAAATTTGCGGACGTTGATGAAGCGCCTTCTGTTCTGGGTGACACGCGTTTCCACATGGCCGCAGTTTCCGTCTTGCGCCGCTCGGCGAATTCTTCGTTGGACATTTTCGCCATTGCGGCCGCCTGAAGTTCGGCCTCCGTGGGGACGATACTTCGGAGCGGAGCTTTGGGGTCTTTCCCGTCAAAATGCGCGCCTTCCGCGATCCATTTTTCAAGAGCCATCGCCTGTGACCTTTTGAGCTGAGCCTGGCCAGCTGGCATCTTCAGTGGTTCCTGGCGCAGGACCAAATCAACCATGTAGCTTTCATCAGGCTTACCGGGCACAATCGTGCTGCCGGTGGGGCCACCCTGCAGCAGTTGTTCAAATGTTGTGAAGCCGAATTTTCCACGCGGGTTGTTTCCGGAATGACATCCCATGCAGATGTTGACCATCCAGGGAGCGACATCGTCCTTGAACGATACCGTTTCAGATCCGTCCGCCATGACGACTGTCACCGGCTTGGGCGGCTCGACCTTCTCGACTGTGGATTCCCCGATTGGAGCATCTCGATCTGTGCCATCAAATGCGGCACCCTGTTCTATCCAGCGTGCCACCGTCATGATGGCCTCGTCTGGCAGTTTCGCGCCTCCCTTGGGCATGCGCTGCTGATCGTCCGGCGCGACCAGTCGCAGCGCCAGTGCACTTCGCTGAGGCTGCCCTGGAGCGACAGGGACGCCACTGCGTCCACCCTTGACAATCCCATTGAAGGTGTCCATTCGCAGGCCGGCGGACTGCTGTCCGTCGCCGTGGCATCGCACGCAATTGTCCTTCAGGATCGGCGCGACTTCGTGCTCGAAGCTGACTGGTATCAGGCCTTTGGCTTTTTCCAGGGCGGTCTTGAAGGTGCTGAGCGTCCGGTCTTTTTCATCTTCCGGGATCGCCAGTTCGGTGAGTCGGTCTTCCGCCGTCTTAATGATCTCCTTCGCCTTATCAACTTCCTTTTTCCTGACAAGACTGCTCACGTCTCTCAGTTCCTTCATCAAATCCGTGAGTTCTTTCTTCGTCTCCGGTGGTAGCGTCGCGCTGGCAGTGGAAGTCGTCGCGACAAAGGCAACCAGCAGGATGGACGTGAAGAACAGTCGATGAACGAACATGGAGAATTCTCCGAGGAATCTGGACCAGCTGAAATCACAGTTTAGAAGATCGAAGGCGCGAAAGAGTATATCGCCACTCGGCGGCGGCACCAACTTCGCGGTCGAATTCGTTTCGACCCGGCCAGAATTTCCGGGGGACGATTCCGGCAACCTGGATTCAAATCGGCGTTTCACTTTGACGACACCCCGGCTCCTGTTTAGACTGACGTTCCTTCCTACGCGCCCTCCCAGCCATATGTTCTTCAGAAAAACCTACCGAAATGGCTGTTTACAGCACTGTGAACTCTTCGTTCAGGCATTTCGTCTTTGCGACATCGACGCCATTGATCCTGGTGTTCTTGCTGACCTCTGCTGCCAGATCACAGGATCCCGTCATCGATCGCGTTGACGCGACGAACCTGCAGCCTGGCCAGGCGGCGTCTCTTTTGATCACCGGCAAACAACTGGTCGGTGCGGTGAGTCTCTGGACCGCTGTCGGAGTCTTGCGGCCCAAAGAGGGGCAGGATCTGACGAAAGATCAGCCGGTTGCATTCGAGGGAAATATTGCGGCAGACGCGAATCCGGGAATTTACCCGGTTCGAATGGTGACGAATCACGGATGTTCCGAAGCGGCATTTGTCGTCGTCGATGATCTTTCTTCCCTCGCTGTGACTGCTGAGAGTGAAGACAGCAAAACCGGTCAAATGCTGACACTGCCCTGTTGCATCAACGGGCAGCTGAATCCGGTGCGTTCACGGTTTTTCCGGATGGCGTTGATTGCCGGCCAGACCGCGAGTGTCGAGATTCTGGCGCGGCGACTTGGATCCGACCTGGATCCGGTGCTGATTGTTTCCGGCCCGGATGGTCGCGAACTCGCGTACCGAGACGACATGCCGGGGGCCGAGGGCGACACGCAGTTGCAGTTCAGTGCCGTCGCTGATGGAGAGTACCGCGTCGAAGTTCGTGATGTTCGCTATTCCGGGGGGGCTCGTCACTTCTTTCATCTGCGCCTGAGCAATTCTTCCCTGGTGAGTACCGCGTCGCATCTCGTTGCTCAGGCTGACCACAATGCATCGCTGACCAGCACCGCGACTCAGACGGAAACAGAGCCAAACGATGATCGGCCGACTGCCACGACTGTCGCCCCCGAGACTAACATGCTCACGGGAACGCTGCAGAAAGAAGGCGATATCGACTGGTTCAAATTCACGGTGACTGAAGCGACGCCTCTCCTCGTCACAGCGCGGACTCGCGAAGTCGGCAGCCCGACGGATGTCATACTTGAACTCTACAAAGCTGACGGTGGCAAGCTCGCGGAGAATGACGATGCCGGACCTCGCGACGCAGAATTGTCATTTCAACTTCCGGAGGCTGGCGATTTTTTTCTGAAGGTCTCTGAGATCGCAGGTCGTGGCGGCGCTGAGTGGACGTATGCTCTGGATGTGTACCGCAATCGCCCTGCCCTGCGTGTCACCGCCCCGGCCGATCGAATTAACGTGTTTCGTGGCGGCAATACGGCGATGCCGCTGGCAGTTCGCCGCATTCAGTACGACGGACCGCTCAAAGTTGAAGCTGTTGGATTGCCCGCAGCGATTCAGATGGCTCCGTTCTGGCTGGGTGCCAAACAGAGTACCGCTCCAGTTGTGCTGACAGCGACTGATCCAGCGGCAACGAGTTCCGATGCTGACTGGGGGCCAGTGAGTTTCCAGGTCACCGCTCCGGATGGTTCTATGATTCCTCCGGCAGAACTTCAGCTCGCTCCACCGCCACCCAAAAAGACCGACGCTGAAGCATTTCGAAGTGCTCGGGTGCGGTCGGACATTTTCGTCGCTGTTCAGCCAGCGTCGCAATTCTCACTGACCGCAGATCCCGCGACTGTGACAGTGGTTCAGGGAGCGACCGTGACTGTGACAATCAAATCCACTCGGACGGCGGAATGGACAGTCCCGATTGAAATTGCTCTGGCCACGCCCGCCGATCAACTGCCTCCTGGCATCACCGTGACCGGTGGCGCGATGGCGGCTGGTGAGCTTGCCGTCACAATCACCACTGCCGCTGATGCGGCAGTTGGTCCATTTTCTGTATTCCTTCAAGGCAAGTCCAAAAAGGACAATGCCGAACCCGTTCTTCCTGTTCCTGCAATCAATGTTGAAGTGACACCGAAGTAGTTCATAGTCGTGGGGGGGGGGGGGGGGGGCGGGGGGGGGTGGGGTTGGTGGGGGGGTTTGTGGGTGGGGGGGGAGGACGACACGCCCACCCCACCCAACAAGAGCAACAACAAAAAAAAAAACATAAACAGGGAGGA
>JBBQSE010000079.1:0-22094 GCA_038214195.1 Planctomycetales bacterium | reverse complement strand
CGCCTTGCCGCTCACTTATTGATCGATCGATTACTTTTGAGTGGGTGGCGCGGGCGGCGGTGGCGAGCCGGGCTTTGCGGGATCCTTCGCAAAGGCGATCGTCAGCGGCGGGAACAACGAGGGCGGTGGGTCCAGTTTTGGGGCTGGCGGCTTGACTGGAGCGGGCGGCACGGAAGGCGGCGGACTGGCTTTCGTGGGATCCTTTGCGAAGGCAATTGTCAGCGGTGCAGACGTCGGAGGTGTCAGCGTTGCCGGGGCTGGCGGTTTGACCGGAGCAGGTGGCGCGGGAGGCAATGTTTTGCCTTTAGCGGGGTCCGTCGCAAAGGCAATCGTTAGCGGAGTGGACGATGGAGGTGTCAGCGTTACCGGAGTTAGTGTTACGTGGGCTGGCGGTTGATTGACTGGCGCCGGAGTTGACACATTACTTTGAATCGGCGGAAAAGGCGTCGATGATTTCGCCCACGCTGGAAGCGCATCACTTTTTGTTTTGGGAGTGCTCGACGCTTGAGTCGCGTCAGGAGCTTTTGGCGTGGACTGTGGCTTTGCAAAAACGCCAAGTTTGGTGGGATCCTGATGTCGCAGGCCCTGTGGACGAGAAGGCGACACGGGCAGTGAAGGATTTGACGGCGGTTTAGCAACGGGAGAAACGGGCGCAGGAGAAATCTGCAGCGGCGTACTGGCCGACAACGGCAGCTGAGGCGCGGCCGTCGGTGGCGCGGAAACGATCGGAGGCGGAACCTGCGGCTGCGCTGAAGGCGGCGAAACAGGTTGGACCGGTGGAACAACAGAAACCGGTACAACTGGTGCCGATACTGGCGATTGTGCGACTGCAGCGACCGGAACTGGTGCTGGTGGAGCCACTTGAGCCGGTGGTGCAGCGGGCTTTGGCGGTGCAACTGGCTGGGGTGGTGCTGCAGTGGGCGGCGCTGCGGCAGTCGTCTGGCCTGGCGCGGAAAGGGAATCCCAGTCGGGCGGTTCCCACAGCATAGGAGCATGTTGGCCGCCTGGCGGCGAGGGCGACCCAGTCGCATCGGAAACGTGGCCACTCACGACAATCCAGCGTTTAGAAAAGGCCGTCTTCAACAGAATACGACCATAAAGAAACGTGTCATTCCGAAGCTGTTCGACCTTCAGCCGCAGTTCCACTTTCCCGCCCGTCAAGGTCGAGGGGGAAACGTCAATGCCCGAAACCTGCGAAGAGATCTTGCAGGGAGTCGCAGTGGCAATGCGGACTCGAAACTCATGCGGAACCGAAGGGGACATTGGACCAAGGTACAGTGTTTTCGGATAGCGCCAGATCCCGGCTTCCTGAGGCAGACCTTCAATCGCCCCGCGCACTTCCACATCGTCGAGATCAACCTGGCCGCCCGGCGCGACGCGGATTGCCGCTTCCTCCTCGGGCGTCATCGTCATGCCTTCGCCGGTCACTTCAACCCGCAGGTTCCTGAGATGCACCTGGGCACCGGCTTCAATGATCAGCACCGGCCCCTTCAAGGCCCACAACGTCGCGCCGTGTCCTTCGATCGTTAGAGATCGCCTGATGATCAGCGGACCGGGATATTCCTGGCAACTCAGTTCGAGACTGCCGCCTGGATGGACCGCGTCGAGGTCGGCTTGAAACTGAATTCGCTGATTGTCGAACAAGGCGGTCATGGTCGGCAGATCCTCTTCCGTTTCAGGGCTGTCGCATTTCAACTTCCGCGATGCGACCGTTGGGTTCCTGAGACATACGAATTTTTGCCCCCGGAGTCAATGCGACGGCTTGCCCAGCCGGCACGCGATTCCCTTCCGCAGACGTCAGTGATGTCAGGTTTTGATTCAACATCAGCCACTGTCCGCCGTGCCAGACAAAATACGCCTGCGGTGTCAGATCGGAGTCCGGGCCAGGAAACAAATTCGCAAAGGCGTGCCATTTGTAGAGCTGCAGATGGTGATAAACCGCCAGCGAGCTGTCCTGAATCCACTGGCCAGGACGACCCTCGGAACGAAAACGAAGGAGCGGGACGGGCTGCCGGGCTTTTGTTCCGCAAAAGGGACAGACAACGCCGCCACGATCCAACAGCACATACCACTGTTGAGGGCAATTGGCGTTGGCACACGGAATCGTCCTGTCGAATGTCTTCACGAGCCCCTTCAGCCATTCGCTGGCAGTCGGGCGGCGGTTTGCATCTTTCACGCCGTCGACAAAGGCCCGCTGAAACAGGTCTTCCAGCCAGGGACCGAGCGCCGACACCGGGACAAATTTTGCCGCCTCGGGACAATTGGATTTATCCTGAGGATGTTCGCAGTACAGAGCCTGGGGACCGTAGGTGAGAAAATCCTGCTCTTCAGCGGTGTTCGCCTTTGGGACGCGGCGACCTTCCAGAGGATGACGCTGCAGCAGGTATTGATAAAACAAAACAGCCAACGCGTGTTCATCAGTGCGGGCACTCGGATGTTTGCGGTTTGAATCACGGAACGGCAGCGACAACGTGGAAAGCACCTCGGGCGCGATGTACCCCTTGGTGCCGAGCACATCGGGAGGATACAAACCCGGAACGACCAGCGAGTCGATATCGATCACCACGCTGGCTCCGTTGAGCGGGTCCACCAGGACGTTATTGTTACTCAGATCCGAATGCGCCAGCCCGGCCTGATGCAGTCGCGCCACCGCGCGCGCCATCTTGATACACAACCGCAAATAATTAAGCCAGTTTCCCAGTTCTTTGGGAGCCATCCGCTGCAGAATGGATCGCGGTTTTTCCAGCGTAAACCATGCGCCGTTTTTTTCCTGGCCTTTGCAGGGCCCTTCCTGAAAGAAAAAATTTCCCGGATATGTCGGAGTCACCAGACCAAAGCGAGGCCGGGTCACAATCGAGGTCGGCCAGCAAAAGAGATTGCGATAGTAGGCCGCATCGACATCGCTGGCTGCAGATCCACCCTGCGATCTCGGCAATGTCGGATTGTATTTGCCGATGATCGATTCCAGCCGCTGCGCACGAGCCGGATCCTGGCCAGCCTGAGAGTCCTTGTAGAAGCAGATAACTTCCTTGCGATCCGGCGTAAAGTAGACCTCCTTCATAGTTCCGGACGGCGGATCCGAAACCATCATGAAGTCTTTGGTCTTGCCGTCTTTCAGAGTCGCTGTTTCCACCTTCACAAAAGACTCCTAGCGGTGCATGACCAGCAACGTGCGGTCATCAAATGATCCCCGCACATGATAGGAATCCAGCCAACTCTGCAGTGACTCGAGGGACGAGGAAGGTGACGCAACTGCCTTTGCTTTCAGTAATGCGGCACGCCGCACAACTTCCTCAGCTGGCAACCCGAGCTTTTCCGCCAGTTGACTGATCGAACGCACTTGCACTTTCTGCATGGTCTGATCCAGCTTGAGTTGCTCAAACTCACTAACACAGCTGATGGCCGAAAACTCGGACGCGGAAGACACCTTTGTTCCCGCAAGTGCTTTCTCCAGATCGCTATCTGAATCAGAAGGAATCGGCAGAACTCCGTTCAACACGAGATCGCCATAGAGCCATGTCATGCCAGGGTCGTTGGGGAAGTAATCATCTGCGACGCCATCTGTCATCAACATCAGTGCTCGCAGATCACACAAGGCCGGGAAAATCTTCGCTCTCAGTTTGTCAGGATCGACTTCTCGTTGATCGAGGAACCGCACTTCGCCGGAATGTTCGCCACTGTCCGGCGTCATTAACAGCAGCGATCGTCCGCTCTGATTCACGGCTGCCACCATGCCGTCACCGACCGCCAATCCAAAAATAAGACTCCTCTCCCCGTCTTCATAAGGGACTGTCATGTGGACAGCAACAAGCAACGTGCAATACAAATCTTTGGTCGAAAGCGGACGGCCCAAAAGTTGTTCGTAGACTGGATTCGCTGTTCGTTCCGTCACAGCAGCCGTGACTGCGTTCCATCCCGCGATGACCGAATCCACGAGACAAGTCTTGACGTCTTCAATATCTGGTTCAGAGAAACTCGCAGCGTCCCATGTGTTGCGATTCTTTGGTGTGTATTCGCCAAGTTTTTTTGACAAATACTCAGTGACCGCTTCGCAGGATGCCCTGGCACCGACTCGGGAGAAACGATACGAACCGCCCCCATCTGAAACAGCCAGGATGGTCCAGGGACCGGCATTGGCAAATGAAAACCAATCGTCACAGTGTGTGCCATCGTGCTTATGCTTCTTGCCTCTCACTCGGGAGCCCAGAATCGGAAAGCTCTCAAACGAACTTCCTTCGCGTCGATCAAATTCCGTATGAGGATCCGGCTCGTCCGTCGGCAGCGGAAGATACAACCATTGAGAAAGTGTCGTCGCTGGAACCGGCGCGGGAGGGGAAATCGGAGCAGGCGCTTCCGGAGTTGGATTTGGCGGTCGCTTGTTCGTTGACGGCGCGGCACTGACGGCGGGACTCGGTGGTGACGTGTTCGTTTTTGGCGTGGTGGCACCCGTTCCCACAGTTCCCTTAGGAAATGGAGATCCGATCGTTGCGCCCGGGCGAGAAACCGGTTGGGCGGTTTTCTTGTACGCGCCAGAAGCGGAATCTGCAGGACTGTTAATGAGTGGTGGGGACGTTGACGATGCCAACGGCGACGGTGTTGAAGAACTCGGCACTTGTTGAGTTGCCCCCGTAGGACTCTGGGGGGCCACCGCTTTCAATTCCCGAATTGCGATTCGTTGCACATCTTCCTTGCCACGATCGTTGGCGATTCCCCACTCTTTAAAAGCTTTTAGTAATGCCTCGTCCGTATCTGATAATTTTTGCGACGCATTGAATTTTTGCTTCAGGATCCTGCCGAATACTTCCTGGGCAACAGCATCACAGACTTTCTCCGAAACCCGGTCGGGACTAAGTTTCTGCCACTCAGATTCTCCCTTGGGACTGCCTTCATTCGCTAGTCCCCATCGATGCAGCATCACCGCGATCATGCTTTGATATTTTTCTTCGCCTTGCATCGGACACACTACCTTCACTTGCAGAACGTAATACCGGCGCACAGGCTGCATGACCAGTGAAACGGTGAAAGGCAAATCGTATATCAAGTCACAGGAAACACGGGTTTTACGTCTTAGGATTGCTCGATAAATAACTGGCGCTTTGCGGATCGTAGCACAGGCTTCCAGCCTGTCGTTTTGCAGAAGACAGGCTGGAAGCCTGTCCTACTTAATTCTCGATCGATCCTCAACTACGGCACAATCTGAATTTGTGGTGGTGGTGCCGGCAGATTGATGGGTGCTGCCGAATCGTCCATAACCTGGACCACGCTCTGCGAGGTCGTCTTGATCGAACTGGAGACCCACTTGAAGAAGGCCTTCAGCGAATCCGGCTGCAAGTTATGAATCTCAACAACGATCTCAGTGATCCGTTTCAGTAATTGTGAATCCGCACCCGCACCAGCCGCGCAGGCAATGATGTTGCCCAATTTGCGTTTCTTGAGGCTGTCGGCGGCCATTTCCCAGTTATCCGTCGGCTGTCCGTCGGTCATCAGGAAGACCAACGGCTTCCAGTCTCCTTTCTGCGTCGGGCTGCTTTTGCGGACTTCGGTGTCCAGAGCACGTTCCAGCAGTTTCAATGCTTCGCCGAGTGATGTGCTTCCGGAAGCGTCGAGGTTTGGTTCCTGAAACATCATGACTTCTGTGAGCGGACATACCTGCTGCGCACTGCTGGCGAAGGTGATCACCGACAGGTACGTTGTCTCCAGGGCCTGTGGATTGCCACGTAAATCCGAAATCAGCATCCGCACGCCCTGTCGTACGGCTTCGATCGGTTCACCGGACATCGAACCTGAACAATCCAGCAACAAATACACCGGCAAACGGCGTCCGCCTTCAGACATTAGTTCTGCTCCAAAATATTCGAGAGTTTCACAAGAACTGTAAACTATTCGTTAGTTTATGCTCCACACAGCCTGGCATCAGGCTGTCCATTCTCGTTCCAGGGCTCCAGCCCTGGGACGCACTGCACTGGAGGCTCCTGCCTCCACTAACAATCTCGCGAGGCAGGAGCCTCGGGAGCAGTGTGTTCCGAGCCAGGAGCCTCGGAACAAGGACTTCAATCCGCACCGCGTGGAGTATAAGCACTGGCAACGTGAAGGGAAACGTCCGTGACCAAACGTCCAGGGAAATACCGCAGGACTTAACCACTGGATCGGCGCACGTCGAAGCTTCCTCCGGACCCCCGAAAGCTCAGTTCGACGTGACACTTTGGACAGGTCGTATCGCCGCGATGTCTGGGATCGGCGCAGAACACCGCTCCGCAGGGACACGTGGCGGCAATTTCATTTTCACAATAAGGACAGCATGGGCAGCCGTCCAAAAGCGAGGAATTGATTGGAGGCAGAGCATCCGAGTCATCGTCGTCCAGGGATTCCAGTTTGTGTGAACAGATCGCCGTATAGGTTCTTGCCGATCCCTGTCGCGCAAATCGCATAAGGTATGGCTTCGCATGACGCTGGCACATCGCCTGCAGGAAGACTTGTCGCGGTGACGCATCATGGTACGACGCGGACCCCGGCGGCACATACTCCAGACTCGCTGGTAACGGAGGCATTTCAATCGGTGACTGCCCATCTCCGGCATTGAGTTTGATGCTGGCGGAACTTACCGACGCTGACAGCCACACAAAGACCTTGCGCCAGGCGTCTGCGGACATGCCATCCATTCGAAACACAATATCAGTGACTTCACGCAGGATGTCGGTGTCCACATCGGGACCGCACCCGATCGCATAAATGTTGGCAATTTTTGGCTGATTGGCCGCTCGCAAAGTGCTGACTGCAGACTCCCAGTTATCCGTCGGCTGACCATCGGTAAACAGAAAAACCAGCGGCTTATAATCTCCCTTTTGGGTCGGCGTCGTCTTGACAACTTCGCGTTTCATGCACTGGACCAGTAATTGAATCGCATTGCCGAACGCAGTTCCAGGACGAACTGATAACGTCGGCGTTTGAAACGCCATGAGTTCCGTGAGCGGAATAATCTGTTTGGCGTAACGGGAGAAGGTGATCACGCTCAGGCAGGCCGATTCAAGTGCCATCGGATTTTTACGCAGCTCACCAACCAGAGTCTGCATTCCCCGATTGATCTCTTCAATCCCTGTCCCAGCCATCGATTCCGAACAATCCAGCAACAAATAAACCGGCAGACGACGCGATGACATAAGGCCACTCCCGTACAAAGAAGAAGTCCAACCAGCGGACGGATGAGGAACCGTTTCTGAGATGCTAAGCATCGAGCGGACTATAAGTGTCGCCTTTCGCTCCGCGAAAGTTGCGAATACGCTGCTTTCGCGGAGCGAAAGGCGACTCTAAAAAAAGCCGCCGGATGCTAACGCGCTGCGGCAGTCAATTCCACCGGCTGGCGAATCTTCTGTCCGGCAACTTCCAGTTCAAAAAACTTTGAGGTGTTTGCCAGCGTAAATGTGACCTTCGCCGGCAAGCCGTCTGAGAAGTTTTTGACAACCTGACCACTTTCGTCGAAGATGCGAGCCGTTGGCGCGACGATTTGATTTTCGCTGACGACTTCCGCAAAGATTTCGACCAGCGCTCGCATGTCTTTTGCGATCTTGTGGTCCCAGACATCGACCTTCGTGCCGGAATCCAGATCGTCCAGTTCCTCCATTTGCTCTTCGTTGATGTTTTCGCCAATTCCGATCAGGACGCACTTCAATGGATTTCTCTTCTGGGCGGAAATCTCCTTGCAGAGCTGAATGGTGTAGCGTTTCACTGCCGCCAAATCGTTGAGTTCACCGTCCGTGATGAAAATGTAGATGCCGTTTTTGGCGTCTTTGAATCGTTCCGCGAAGTACTTCACGGCCGGGGTCAAATGCGTCGCACCGCCAAAAGGATGCTTCGTTGGGCCCGCAATTTTGGCATTGCCGCAGTCTTCAGCTGTTAAATCACCAAGTTCTTCCAGCTCGTCGCCATTCTCGCCGCAGGCCCAATAGATGACAGTCGTCCCACCATCTGCGTCCAGGTTTGCCGCCAGATAACCGGTGACGCGGCGAACCAGTGGTTCAATTTCATTTTTGCTCCACGAAAAATATCCGCGCTGGACCATGTCCGCTTTGGCGTCATCGGCAAAAATTGGAAATCGCTGTCCCTGGTGTTCGACGATCTGCATCGAACCTTTTCGGAGATACTCCTGAAGCAAATGCTGTGGAGGCGATCCTTTGGGGCCATCATCCAGCCCCTTGCCAAAGACGCCCTGCATGGAACCGCTGGCATCTACGGCGACACCCGTTTGCCAGCCTTCCTGCCCGGTTGGCTCCATCAGGATGGTGAATGTGATGTCCGTTGTTTCTTTGCCACGAGCAACGTTGACCTCGCCGAATTCTTTCGCCACCATCGTACTGGGAAGCTGGCGTGAGGTCCGGGCCTTTGGTTCTGATGATCCGCCGCCGAAGATTTTCTTGAGCCAACTCATGATATTCCTCGCCAAAAAAAGTGTGATATGTCCAAATCCAGAAACGATCTATACTCTACGCGGTCAGGAGTGATGCCGCCGATGCTCGTCCCGGGGCCCCCGCCCGGGAACGCGATGCCCCGGAGGCTCCTGCCTCCCCAGCGTGTCCGGCTGGCAGGACCCTCCAAGGCAGTGTGTTCCGAGGCTGGAGCCTCGGAACAAGAGCCTCATTCCAGGCCGCGTGGTGTATAATATCTTCACGGAACCACGAGGTTCTGGCGAATTCGTTGTCCCTCCACTTCGAGTTCGAACCACTTGGTGCCGGGTGCCAGCGTCACCGTGATCATGGCCGGGAGTCCATCCGAGAACCGCTTTACTATTTGTCCCTGGGAGTCATAAAGCACGCCAGTGGACGCAACGATTTGATTCTCACGAACAACTTCCGCGAAGATCTCGACGACAGATCGCATTTCCCGCGCAATCTTGTGGTCCCAGAGATCGACATCCGTGCCAGTGTCCAGGTCATCCAGTTCTTCCATCTGGATTTCTTCCACCTTGTCGCCCATTCCGATCAGCACAAATTTCACCGGATTGCGCTGACCAGCGGCGACCGAACGGGCAAGTTGAGTGGAATACGCCTTAACCTGTTCCAGATCATCCAGCCGTCCGTCCGTCAGAAAGACATACATTCCCCGCTGGGCGTCCGGAAAGCGATCCACAAAATACTGCACAGCGGGCAGCAGGCGTGTCCCATTGCCAAACGGAACTTTTTTCGGTCCCCGAATCGCAAGTTGTCTGCACTGGTCCGCAGTAAAATCCCCAATGACTTCTATGGCGGATCCGTCCCCGCCGCAGGCCCAGTAAATCACCGTTGTGCCACCGTCCGCATCTAATTCGGCAGCCAGATAGGCGATGAACTCGCGCGACTTTGGTTCAACAATATTGTCGCTCATCCGCAAATGACCTTTGGCCATCGCATCTTCGTAAGCTTCTTTAAGAAACTTTTTCACCTTGCGGCCGTCTTCGACAGTACTCGAAATCCAGCCCTTCTGCTCGTATTCTGCGGAAACGTCGGGGGGCACTTTGCCGACCAGCTGCAGACCATACCAGCTTCGCATCGACAAACTGCCATCGAGTGCAACTCCCGTCTGCCAGCCCTCAGCTTCTGCGCCACTGGGGGCCATCAGGATTGTAAAAGAGACTTCCAGGCGTCCGTCCGGAAGTTTGCCAACATTCACTTCACCGAACTCGGAAGCGACGATCGAACTCGGAAGCTGATGGCTTGCTGTGGCACCCATGATGTTGTCCTCGAAGTACAGCAGGAAATCCTGGAGAAACGACTCTTGAACAGCAGCAGTCGTCCGACACTTACAGCCGACCCAGAACTTCGGAAATGTCCTGCGTGACGTTTCCACCAGGGAATTCGAGTGTAAAACCGGTCGTGCCGGCGGGCAAATCAAATTTCAGCACCGCAGGAACTCCATCCCGGTACTCCTTTGCCACTTTGCCATTGTTGTCGATGATCTTGCCGCTTTCGACGACGATCGTGTCCTCATCCACAATCTCGGAAAAGATTTCTTCCAGCTTCTGCATCTCGCCCGCGATTTTGTGATCCCAAATGTCGATTTCTTTCCCTTTGGGAGTCCGCAGGTTGGATCCTTCGAACATATCATCGAGTTCTTCCATTTGATTTTCATCGACTTCGCTGCCGACGCCAATCAGCACCAATTTCATGAACAGTCGCTGGCCGCTGGCCATTTGCTGACCAAGTTGCAGGCAGTAACTTTTCACGTCGGCGAGGTCATCGACAATGCCGTCCGTGACAATGACACCAAGAGACCACGGAACATCCTTGAATGCGTGCTCAGCGAAGTATCGCACCGGCGGCAGCAGCTTGGTCTGCTTGCCCCACGGGAATCGTTTCGGTCCGGTGAACGGAACCGTCTCAACTTCTTCTGCCGAGAAACGACCGATCTCTTCGATCGCCGAGCCGTCCGGACTGCACGCCCAGTAAATGTTGCTGCACTTCCCGTCGGATGAAAAATTCGCAAGGAACGCCGACATCGTACGAGCGACTGGTTCGACCACGTTGGGCTTCGCGGCGGGAAACGGCCCGATCTTCACGCCGTACATCGGCTGCATTGATGCGGATGCGTCAATTGCGAGTCCTGTTTGGGCGTTTTCGACATTCGGCACCATCAGGATTGTCGCTTTGATCGATAAGCCTGTCGCTGATTTATAGACGTTGACTTCACCGAAAGGTTCGACGGGATGAGACAGCTGTGCCATGGCTTTTTTGAACCTCCGAAAGTTAGAAAATCACCCAACGGCGAAAGGGAAAGGAGAAAGAACTTTAGAAATCAAGAAGGATTAAGTCACTTAAAAGCATCCTGTTGCCCGGACAAAATCAGTCCTGTAATTTTCTGATAAATGGCTTGCTGATCTCTTCACAAATTGGCGGGATTAATCCCACCAGGCAAACGATACCCATCCATTTACCGTCGAGTGGAGCCAGGCCCATCGCCGTGTTGACGCCTGGGACGTATACAAAGAACAGCGAGATTGCCATACTGATTGCGAAGGCACCGATAGACCACGGATTCCGGAAAACTCCTATTTCCAGCAACGACCGCGTCATCGAACGCGCGGTAAAGCCACGAAACAGTTTTTGCCAGATATACGTCATGAAAGCGGCGGAGCGGGCGAACGCAAGACACTTCACCAAATCTTCTTTGCTGAGCAACGAGCGATCACTCAGATAGTCCGGAAAGCGTCGCAGGGCGAAATAATAGACGGCCATAATGACCACTGTGGCGACCAGAGTTTGCACCCAGATATGCGCCCACATCACGCGATTGATGAATGGCGCGTTGCGTTTGCGGGGCGGTTTCTCCATCACGTTTTGTTCGCCTGCCTCAAACGCCATTGCCAGGGCCGGGAAGCTGTCGGTCGCGAAGTTGATCACAAGCAGCACCAGCGCCGTGAGCGGGATGTCCCAGCCCATTGTGTAGGCAATGACGAAGGCCCCGACCTCGCAGCCATTGCCGCTGAGGATATACGACAGATACAACCGAATTCGGTGCATCACATTGCGGCCTTCTTCCACCGCGTTGGGAATTGTGCCAAAGCGGCTGTCCATCAAAATGACGTCGGAGGCCTCGCGGGCAACATCGGTGCCGTTACCCATCGCAAAGCCAACATCACTCTGCTTCAGCGCGATCGCGTCGTTCACGCCGTCGCCGGTCATGCCCACGATGTAGCCTTCATTGCGGACAGCTTCCAGAATCCGTGCCTTATGATCGGGAGTCACTCGCGCGAAGACTCGCACTGAATGCAGGCGATTGAGAAACACGGGATTCGGATTGTCAAGGAGCGATAACTCCTCGCCCGTAATCACGGCCTGATCAAACGGCATATCCTCTCTAATGATGCCAACCATCTTCGCGACGTGGTACGCCGTGACTGGATTGTCTCCCGTCACCATCACCGTTCGCACGCCCGCGTTTTCCAGCCGCACGACGGCAGCAGCGACGTCGTCTCGCGGAGGATCCATGATGCCCACAAGTCCGACAAATGTCAGTTCCTGTTCTGCCGTTTTCCGGTCCAAAGCGTGCGAATCGGGGGCGAGGCGATCCGCCAGGGCCAGCACGCGGAGCCCTTTGCTCGCCAGGCTGTTGACCGCTTCCTCAATTGATTTCTCATGGACGTCGGTCAAAGGAACGTCGTGACCATCCAGATGAACCTGCGAGCAGATCTTCAGCAGGTGTTCCGGTGCTCCCTTTGTGAGGACGTGAAAGAGGTCTGACTTGCTGGAGTGATGGACCGTCGTCATGCGTTTCAGACTCTGATCAAATTCGTGCTCGACCGTTCGGGCCGACACATCTCCCGCCACCTCGAACCCTGACTGATCCACCCATCTGGACAACGCGGCTTCGGTGGAACTTGACTTGTTGTTGCACAGGCCGGCGATCCGCAAAGCGCGTTTTGTCAGTTCGTCCTTTTCGGCTGCATGGGCTTCCTGAGCCGCCATGATCTGCCCGTTGAGGTAAAAATGCGTGACTTCCATCTGATTGGCCGTAAGTGTCCCCGTTTTGTCCGTCAGAAGCACCGTCATACTCCCGGCGCCTTCAACGGCCTTCGGTTTGCGGATCAACGCATTACGCTTGACCAGCGTTTTCGTGGCGATGGCGAGAGTAATCGTCAGGACCGCTGGCAGACCTTCAGGAATCGCTGCAATGATCAGAGCGACGGCGTTAATGAACGCCTCCTTGAAGATGACAACAATTTCCTTCCACCCCTGATCGGCAACCCCTTTTTCAAGAAACTGTCGGACCAAACCAACTCCGATCACCACGCCCGCCAGCCATTTGAAAATACTGGCCATGGAATTACCGAGCGAGTCCAACTGCTCATCCAACGGCGTTGGCACTTTTTCGGATTCCGCCAAACGCGCGGCGATCTGTCCGACATTGGATCTCGAACCTGTGGCCGTGATCACTGCCGTGGCATTTCCGGCGACAATTCCGCAGCCGCGAAAGACCATGTTGTACTGGTCATTGACGACGGTAGTGGCGGGAACCGCTTCCAGAATCACCGGGCGTGGTGGCTCTCCCGTCAGGATACTGCAGTCTTCCTCCGCTCGGACAGACGCAATTACGCGACCATCGGCCGGTGGAATGGCACCCGTCGGCAGATAGACAATGTCTCCTGGAACAACATCAGCAACGGCAATCTCCTTTCGCTGGCCGTCTCGAATAATCAGCGAGACAGGATTTTCAGCCTGTCGCAAAGATTTTGCGGCATCATCGGCCTTCCCTTCCTGCCACAGACCGAAGCCCGCCATGATGTTCAGCATCAGGATAATGGCACCACCTTCAAGGTAATCCCCGAGGAGCAAACTGATGATCCCGCCGATGAGCAGCAGCCGAACGACTGCGTCGCCAGTGAGTTGCCCCCAGTATCTTACCAGGAGAGGATCAGCCGGCGGCTCCGGAATCTCATTGGCCCCCAGATCCTGCTTCCGTCTTGCCGCTTCACTGGAAGACAGACCCTGAACTGCATCCGTCGCGAATTGTTTAAGGGTCTCGTCGGCAGTCAGCGACCAGGGCGTCGTGGGGATGTTTGACTTGTTCAGCATTGGATCGTCCGGTGGAATCTAACGGGCTTTCGAGAAGCGAGCGTAGAAATGTACCGATCCAGAGTCCGGAAAGTAAACTTTGACCCCTTGAATATTTCAGTAATAGCGGCAGCTCACGGACGACGAAAGAATTGACTAATGTCAGTTTTCCAGGTCGAATCGCTTCATTCACCAGCCCAACACATGCGCAAAAATCAGCGGCGCAACGATCGTGGCGTCGGATTCGACGATGAACTTTGGGGTATCGATCCCCAGTTTGCCCCAGGTGATTTTTTCATTTGGAACCGCGCCGGAATAACTGCCGTAGCTGGTCGTCGAATCACTGATCTGACAAAAGTAACCCCACAGCGGAACACTGGTCCGCTGCAAATCCTGGTGCAGCATGGGGACGACGCAGATCGGGAAGTCACCGGCAATGCCACCGCCGATTTGGAACATACCGATTGTCGTGTCGTTCTGAGTGGTCTTCGTATAGAAGTCGGCGAGCCATGTCATGTATTCAATGCCGGTTCGCACCGTGTGTACGTTCTTGATCTCCCCGCGAATCACAGCGGCGGCGTACATGTTGCCGAGTGTTGAGTCTTCCCAGCCAGGCACAATCATCGGCAGATTTTTTTCGGCCGCTGCCAGCATCCACGAATCCTTCGGATCAATCTGGTAATGCTCGGCATACTTGCCGCTGAGCAGAACCTGATGGAAGAACTCATGGGGAAAAAATCGCTTGCCAGCGGCGTCGGCTGCGGTCCAGACTTCCAGCATCGCCGTTTCCATCCGCCGCATCGCTTCCCCTTCGGGAATGCAGGTGTCGGTCACACGATTCATATGTCGTTCCAGCAATCCCTGTTCGTCTTCCGGGGTGAGCTGACGATAGTGTGGAACGCGTTCATAAAAATCGTGGGCGACAAGGTTGAACACGTCCTCTTCGAGGTTGGCACCCGTGCAGGAAATCAGATGGATCTTGTCCTGTCGAATCATTTCGGCGAGTGACAGACCAAGTTCAGCAGTGCTCATGGCTCCGGCGAGGCAGACCATCATTTTTCCGCCGCCCTGCAGATGCGAGTCGTAGCCTTTTGCCGCGTCGATCAGCGCCGCCGCGTTGAAATGACGGTAATGATGATTGATAAACTGCGTAACCGGGCCGGGCTGCTTCACGGGTTCTGACATTCTGCGGGTCCAAAATCTCTGGATGTGCTGACGGAAGAAAGACGGTACTATAGTTCGCTGCGACTGCGATACCACTGGCTGCGGTGGTCAGGCATTTGAAACAAATTCAGTTTCTCAGATTGGAAGGCAGGGTTGTGACAATGGTTTTGTACTTCGGCAATGACTCTCACCACGAAAATGCCACGCTCTGATGACCGAATCAAGTTCATCAGAAGCCGCGTCCACGGAAGCTGTAAAAAGCATTAGTGGCACCGAAACCGTTCCAGAAAAAGGCGTGCTGCTGGGCATCGATTACGGCACGAAACGTGTCGGCGTTGCTGTCTCGGATCGTGATCAGCGGTTCTCAAGTCCGCTGCATAATCACCAACGGAATGGAACGCAGGTCGACGAGCGATTCTTTCGCAAAGTCGTCGAAGAATACCGTCCGGTCGGCTTGGTCGTGGGCCTTCCGATTCATCTGAGCGGTGATGAAAGCGAAAAATCGCGAGAAGCCCGAAAGTTTGCGACATGGCTGTCGAGCGTCACCGGACTTCCGCACACATTTCAGGATGAACGATTCAGTTCGCATCAGGCGCAGCATATCCTCGTCGCCGCTGAACTCACTAAGAAACAGCGTAAGGAACGCATGGATAAACTCGCCGCTCAGATTCTGCTGCAGACGTATCTGGACAGAAAGAACGCACACAAGAGCGTGACGTCGTTGTAGAAGTATTGTCTAAATTGTTCCGACATCGTTCAGACACCGACTTGCCTGGACCAGTGATGGCGGGCTACTTTGCCAACAGCTTCCGGAGTGCATTTTCCATCGGAACGGCGGCCGTCTTTGCGACCCAGCGCCAGTCGTGGTCAAAGTTTTCGTCGAAGGCTTTTTGAGTCGGGATATAGCCGGGCCAGCATTCGCCGTAGCCGATGCTCATGGTTAGGACATCGCCGCTGAGTGCCTGAGCGAGTTGCTGATAACCCACAAATGATTCGCCCGGCAACAGTACGATTCTTGCAGCCTCGAAATCTACGCACACAAGATCGACTGGCTGACCTCGCTCGACGCGGTCAAGACTGCTTAGACTCATCGCCGCCAGAATTCGCTGCCCTTCGGGCTGCTTTGGATCTTCCAGCGTTGTCATCAATGCGTCACGCGCAAATGGCGGATCATCATTGAAGGGCAATACGAGTGGGACGTTGCGGAAGGAGATCATGGATGGCGATAGTGGCGTCTTTACCGTCGCATCCCATGCGGCTTTCATCGCGGTGTGCAGTCGGTCAGCCAGGAGTGGTCGCATCGCAGTCGTCCCATCGTTGTACTTTCCGGCAGTGACATCGCCGCTGCAGCCGGAGACGTAAATCTGGGCGACGGTCGTGTCGTCCTGCTCTCGCAGCCGTCTCGCTCGACCCACAAAATCGGCACTCACACCACCCCGACCGTAGAAACTCATCGGATGCGTTGCGTAACTGTGCAGAGCCAGAATGGGAGTATCACCGTTCCAGAAACTGATCGTGCGCAGCAACGGGTCGATATTGCCTTCATCGGTTTCCTGCAGGAACGCATTGCCTCCGGAACTGCTGAAGCGATCGAATTTCACTCGACCATCGGGATAGACTACTTTGCGACTGGAAGCGACATGCAGAACCCTGGCCTGCCCATGCCCAAGATGCGTGACCGTGATGGGTGCCGCCAGCGACTCTTTCAGAGCAGCCACAACACGGCGAATGCAGTCAGCGTGGAATTCACGATCGTAGAGCTGCCCTTCGAGGCCAACCTCGTCGAGATATGTCTGCGCGCCGGAATCCGTCACTGGCGCGTCATGCTGATGCAGGCTGCTCAGGAGAACGTGATCGCGATCCGTTCCGGCAGCTGCAGCGAGAGCATCCCGCCATTCGTCATAGGCACCGTTGCGAACTTCGCACCAATCGAGGGCCAGCAGCACGATGGGCTTGTTATCTCCAGTGAGCACGAAGCCGTGGGCATCAAGCGGATCTTCCACGGTAGTGGATTTCGTGGGCAGAATCCCCATACACCGATGCCCGAGTGGAATCGTGACGTCGGCTGAGAACGGGGCGATTCTGATGTCGTCGGCCTGTGATGCAACTGCCGTAATCGCAAGCGTCATCCATGCGAAATATGTCGGGAACGAGTTGTTCATTCGAATGGTCCACTTCTCTTCGAGGCAACAAGGCACCAGAAGGACTTCTTGTACAGGGTTTATCTACGCGGAGACAGTCAATTCCGGGGCTTTTTTGCAGACGGACGGTTTCGATTGATCTTTGGCCCAGACGAACAACGGAACAGATCCCAGTCGCGCCGGACACTTCGCGGCAAACAAATGTATCTCGAAATGAAACAGAATTTCATTGTGATATGAAACCGTTTATGATCTGATCCAGAGACAGTTCACTCCCGCCCGGCGCAGAGGTGCCGATGAAATCGCCTGCCATCACTTTCCGTCGATCATTCCCGTTCGCATTCCTGTGCGCCATCGCCTGCGTGATTGTGATCTTGCCGAAGCAGTTGCTGGCGGATGAGACACAAACCGTGCAATTTTTCGAAAGCCGCATTCGACCCGTGCTCGTCCGGCACTGCTACGAGTGTCATTCTCACGCGGCACCGGAATTGAAAGGCGGACTGCTGCTGGATTCGCGTGAGGCGATGCAAAAAGGCGGCGAGACCGGGCCTGCGGTTGTTCCTGGAAAGATCGATGAAAGTCTGCTGATCAGCGCGTTGCGACATGAGACGCTCGAAATGCCGCCCGGCAAGAAGTTGACCGATGAGATCATTGGAGATTTCGTGAAATGGATCGAATCGGGAGCGGTCGATCCACGCGATACAGCTCCCGATGCGCAATCAGCTGCAGCCGACGCATGGCAGGAGACGTTTCAGGAGCGGCTTGACTGGTGGAGTTTGAAACCGGTCATTTCGTATCCCGTTCCGCAGGTGAAGGATACTGACTGGCCAATGGGAGCGTTGGATCACTTCATCTTTTCTCGCCTGGAATCGGCTGATTTGTCGCCCGCTGTTCCGGCCGATCGTGCGACGTTAATTCGCCGACTGAATTTCGTGCTGCTTGGCCTGCCGCCTGATCCTGCGGACGTCGAATCCTTCGTCCACGATCCAGCCCCCGATGCACATGCGAAACTTGTGGACCGACTGCTGGCATCACCGCATTTTGGCGAGCACTGGGCGCGGCACTGGATGGATGTTGTGCGGTATGCGGACACCTATGGCTACGAATGGGATGTTCCGGCGAAGGGCGCGTGGCGTTATCGCGACTATTTGATTCGGGCGTTTAATGATGACGTGCCGTTTGATCAACTCGTTCGCGAACAGATTGCCGGGGATCTGCTGGCCGAACCGCGAATCAATACGGTCGAACTGATCAACGAGTCGAAAATTGGCCCGATGTTTTATCAGCTCGGCGAAAAGCGGCACGGTGACAGTTCGGAATTCAACGGCATTCACCAGGAAATGCTGGACAACAAGATCGACGCTTTGTCGAAAGCGTTTCAGGCCACGACCGTCGCGTGTGCTCGCTGCCACAACCACAAGATCGATGCGGTTGCGCAGAGCGAATACTACGCGATTGGCGGCGCGTTCATGAGTTCCCGCTGGGTCAGCAATACGGTTGATCTGCCAGAGCGCAATGCTGCAACACTGGCTCAGCTGCAGTCGCTGAAGGATGAATTGAAGCCGCTGGTGGCAGCGCAGTGGCTGGACGAGTTTCTTGACATTTCACCGGCGGAAATTGCTGCGTTGTCCGAAGCCAACATGCCACTGGAACATCCGCTGCATGCATGGGGACAGTTGGCAGCAGTTCATGAGAGCAACGGTGATCTCGCTCAGCGTTGGAACGAGTTGAAAGTTCAATACCACGACGAACAGACTCGTCGCGTCGCCGAGAATACGCAGCAGTTTCAGGTGTTCGCGGATTTTCGTCAGGGGATTCCGGAAGGCTGGTCCGTCGATGGAACCGGCCTGCAGACGATCACACCCTGCGGCGACTTCACGGTTGGACTGTCGGGTGAAACAGTCGTTGGACAACTGCTGCCAGGTGGATTGTTCACGTACGCATTGTCGCCGCGTCTGAACGGGGCGGTGCGAACTCCGTGGCTGCAGCAGTTTGCTCAGGGACTTATCAGTTTCGAAAGCTGCGGCGGAGACTTTGCCGCCCAGCGAACGGTGATCGACAATGCGTTTCTGACTGAAAAGCAGGCGTATCTCACGCGGGGCGAACCTGGGTGGTCGATGATGCCGACGCTGCGTTCGATGGCAGATCGGCACACGTATCTCGAGTTCGCGACGAAGACCAGCAATCCGAATTTTCCGCCGCGCGTTGGTTTAGGATCCGCGTTGACGAATGAACAAATCGAAGATCCTCGCAGTTGGTTTGGCGTGACGCGGGTCGTATTGCATGATGTCGGTCATCCGCCCGTTGATGAACTGGCACGGTTCTCGACGCTGTTCAAGGGCGAAACGCCGACGACAATGGACGCCGTGTCCGCAGAGTACGCACGCTGGTTTACGGCGGCCGTGCTGGCATGGTCGGAAAATCGCTGCTCGGCAGACGACGTGGAACTTATTAACTGGATGCTGGCGAAGGGACTGCTGAGCAACAAGGTTAACGCTGAACATCATCAGGGCATCGCGGACCTGGTTACTCGCTATCGTGAGACCGAACAAAAGATCGCCGTCCCCTGGACCGTCAACGGCATGGCGGATATCGATGCGGGCTTCAATTATCGGCTCAACGTTCGCGGTGACTACGATCAGCTGGGAAATGAAATCCCACGCGGCTACGTGCAGGCCCTGGCTCATTCGGACGCGACGTTTTCGTCTTCGCACAGCGGTCGGCTTGAATTGGCGGACATGATCGCCAGTCGAGAAAATCCGCTCACTGCGCGCGTCTTTGTGAACCGCAACTGGTACTGGCTTTTCGGCACGGGGCTGGTCGATACGCCGAACGATTTCGGACGTTTGGGCGATCTGCCATCGCATCCAGAATTGTTGGATTATCTGACGGATCGATTTGTCGCTGACGGCTGGTCGGTGAAACGTTTGATTCGCGAGATTGTGCTCAGCCAAACGTGGCAGCAGTCGGGAGCGATCACTGAAGCAGCGCCGCAGATCGATCCTCGCAATCGACTGCTGCACCATTATCCTTTGCGGCGGCTGAATGCGGAAATGGTGCGCGATGCGATGCTGAAAGTCTCGGGGCGGTTTAATTCCGAACTCTACGGACCGCCGTTGAATCCACATCGCAGCGGCGAAGATGATCAGAAGCGATTGTTCTCGGGACCGCTCGATGGGAACGGGCGTCGCTCGATCTACACCAAAGTCACGATCATGGAACCGGCGCGGTTGATCGCGACGTTTAACTCGCCCGACCCGAAGATCCCGACCGGTAAGCGAGATGTCACAAATACTCCGGCGCAGTCGCTCACGCTGCTGAATGATCCGTTTGTACACGAGCAGGCGGCGTATTGGGCTTCGCAACTCATTCAAAAAACACATCCAGACTCAACAACACGATTGACAGAAATGTTTGACACGGCGCTGGGCAGGCCGCCAACATCGGTGGAACTGGAACGTTGGAATTCGGCCGTGAATGAATTCGCCGATCTGCACGGTGTTCCGGCTTCAGGGATCATGTCGAACCAACAGGTCTGGCATGACGTCGCGCATGCGTGTTTCAATTTGAAAGAGTTTCTTTACTACCGGTAGATTCCGCTATGCGAAACAAGAATCGACGAAGATCCGATTGCGGCTGTCCAGGAGCGACACCGGCACCGACATCACGCCGCGAAATGCTGAAGGCGTTGTCGAACGGCTTCGGCATGGTGGCACTTGCCGGTCTGATGGCGGACCGATCGTACGCCGGACTGACCACCATTCCGCCGCTGGTCCCACGCGCCAAACACGTCATCTTCTGTTTCATGGATGGCGGACCAAGTCATGTCGATACGTTCGATCCCAAACCGATGCTGGCCGAACACCAGGGAAAGGCGATCGGCGATTCGGCCGTGTCGAAGAGATCACAAAGCAGCGCGAATCGAGTCTGGTTCGGCAGCCCGTGGAAATTCAAACAACGAGGACAAAGCGGACTCTGGGTGAGTGACTTGCTGCCGCATCTTGCCGAATGCGCTGACGAGTTGTGTGTCTTTCGTTCACTCGTCGGAGTTCAGCCGCTGCATGGGCAGCAGGCGTTGCTGTTGCATACCGGACGCGTGACCGGTCGCGCTCCGAGTCTTGGTTCGTGGGTTTCGTATGGTCTGGGTTCCGAAAATGAATCGTTGCCAGGTTACGTACTCCTGAACAACAATTGGATTCCGAACGGAGGTTTCGAGAACTTTGGCAGCTCGTTCCTGCCTGCAACTCATGCAGCCACGATGCTGCGGGCGAAAGGACTGCCCGTCGACAATATCGCGTCGGCAGATCAGTCAAACGTCCAGCGCCGGAAGCTGGATCTGCTGCGGGCTCAGGATGCTGAGTTTGCATCGCAAAGCGGCGAATCACAAATCATTGATGCGGCGATTCACAACTACGAAACGGCGTTTCAGATGCAGCAGGCGGTTCCACAAGTGGCCAATGTCGCTGATGAAACGGCGGAGACGCGGGCGATGTACGCTCTGGACAGCCCGAACGATTATCAGAAGTATTACGGCCTGCAGTGCCTGCGGGCTCGACGACTGGTCGAAGCGGGCGTTCGCTTTATCGAAATTACGTGCCCGCTGACACACGCCAACAATTCACCGTGGGATCAGCATGGAAACATTAAGCAGTATCACGAAGAAAACGCGATGATCACCGATCAGGCGGTTGCTGCGTTGATTCTGGACTTGAAGAAGCGTGGTCTGCTGGACGATACGATCGTGGTGTGGGCTGGCGAAATGGGGCGCACACCGCATACTCCGCAGGTGACTCCAACCTGTGGCCGCGATCATCATGTCGATGGCTACAGTATTTTTGTTGCCGGAGGTGGATTTCGCGGCGGAATGGCTTACGGCGCGACTGACGACTTTGGGAACTCAGTCGTTGAAAATCCAATCACGATCCACGATATCCACGCCACGATTCTGCATCAACTGGGCCTCGATCATGAAACCCTCGTCTTCCGCTTCGGCGGGCGGGATGTCACTCTGACGGACGTGCATGGCCGGGTGATTCATGAGACGCTGACTGGGCTGCGCGACACTTAGCGAAGGTCGTCAGCCAAAGTTCCCTCTCCCCCGGCAAACACCAGAACCACTTTCAAACAAGTATCCACCGGGGGAGAGGGCCAGGGTGAGGGAATCTTGAAGATTGCCTCTTTCTTTCACGAGCATCATTGCACGGTCAACCCCCCACAACCCGCCAGCGGCCACCAACTACCCCCAACACAGGGGAGAATGGAGATTTGGGGG
>JBBQSE010000078.1:0-22254 GCA_038214195.1 Planctomycetales bacterium | reverse complement strand
CAGCGTTCTTCATCATGTAACGCTCCGAAAAAGACTCCCGACCCTTTCCTTCATCGAATATGGGACAGTCGAACTACTTTAATTCATTGGCAAACGACAGCAATGCGGACTGCAGGGGCCAGCTTCCGGCGGTGGACAGGCGGAGGCCATTGGCAACGCGCTGCCTGAGGCCACTCGACCGGCCGCAGCGCTCATCAGCTTTTCCATCTTCTTCGAGCCGCATTTCGGGCAGGCGGGTTTTTCGGTTCTGCCAACCAGCAATTCGGCCTGATTTGAGCACTCTTCACATCGAAATTCAAACAGTGGCATTGTAGTAAAACCTCTACTCGTCGATTCGAAAATTGGGTGACTGACTCAAGAACGTTTTCGGATTCTCCAGCGTCACTTTGTCAATGAGTGACATCGTATGGCCGCGACGAGACATTTCCAGTCGAGCTTTTGGCACCGCCAGCGGATCGCTGCAGCCCCAGTCGCCGGCCGAATTCATCCAGATGCGTTCCGAGCCGTACATTTCGATCACATCGGTCGCTCGTTGCGGTGTCATTTTCGTATCTGGATACAGCGTCATCCCGGCCCAGAATCCGCGATCCAGAACTTCGGCAACCGTATGCTCTTCCACATGATCGATCAGAATCCGCCCTGCATCAATGTGGCTGGCGCTGAGAGCATCCATGATCACGCGGGTGCCCTTGCGCTTGTCTTCCAGATGCGGCGTGTGAACCAGCACGAGCTGGTTATGACTTTCCGCGAGGGCGATCTGTTCTTCCAGAATGATGAGTTCGTTCTTTGTATTCTTGTTGAGTCCGATCTCACCGATGCCGAGGACGGTTTTGCACTTCAAAAATTCGGGAATGAGTGACACAACCTCACGGGCGAATCCTGGATCGTCGGCTTCCTTGGGATTGATGCACAGCCAGCTAAAATGTTTGATTCCAAACAGTGCTGCCCGGCGGGGTTCGTATTCGGTCAGCTGACGAAAATAGTCGGCAAATCCCTGAGCGCTCGAACGGTCAAAGCCCGCCCAAAACGCTGGTTCTGTGATCGCAATACAGCCCGCCAGCGCCATTCGCTGATAATCGTCAGTCGTCCGGGACACCATGTGGACATGCGGATCGATGTATTTCATGTCACAGCTCCCGCAGTTGGCTTGACGGCTCCGGAAGCGCCCTTCATACCGTGGGCGGACTGAGGCAGCTCGGTCGTGTCGTCGCTCAGCAAATCCAGAATGCGGCGGGTTCGAAGCGGCTGGCCGTCGATGAGGATTCGGACAGCCTTTATCATCGCGGCTTCCCGAAAATCAACGCCGTTCGTTGTCGGCTGGGCTCGATCCAGTCGATCCAGGAACGCCGCGACATCCAGAAGTTTGGCTCGGTGTTCCATGAAGTACATGTTGATGACCTGCTCCCGCGTTTGTGGGCAGGTTTTTTGAAGTTCAGACATGTTGACTCCTTATCGTGTTAGGCAACCCAACATGGAAGGGAAAAACACTAACCCGAAGCGCCAGCGAGGCAAAACTTCACGCGGCAAGGGAGACGTAACTTTTTGCCTCGCTGGCGCTTCGGGTTGGTATCCACGCATCTGCCAAACTTCAAAATTAATGTCAACGTAGCCACGTGAGTCGCCACGCCGCCGGCTCGGGTCAAACGACCCGTTCTCTATGTTAGCGATTTCCGCTGTGACCGGCCACATACAGAGTACCAAGGCGAGCGGCAGAAACAGTTTTACCGTCCTAAAGCGGGTAATTCGTATTCTGCCGCTCGCCCAACAAAGAAAGCCGCTCTGCGAATGGCAGAAGCGGCTTTCACGGTTTGCAGGCCCAGGTTTCGCGTTCAGCGATGTCGATTAAGCAGCGTCTTTTTTCTTCTTCTTGCCATCCTTTTTGCCTTCGCCGCCGACCTTCGGCAGCTTCTCCTGCTGTTCGGGAGTCAGGAATTTCTTCAGTGCCTCGACGATCTTGCCATTCAGTTCAGTCTGTTGCTTCGTGACGTCCTTCATCTTCGTTTTCTGGTCGTCGGTCAGCTTCAGCGCGTCGTCCACGGCCTTCTTCGCTTCAGGACCTTTGGTTCCAGCGTCTTTTGCGGCCTTTCGGGCGTCCTTTTCAGCCTGTTTCTGCTCATCCGTCAGGATGGCCTCTCGAGCCTTATTGACTTCCGCCAGCTTGGCAGCGAATTCCTTATCGACGGCCGCACATTGTTCCTTTTGAGCGTCCGTCAGATCCAGCTTTTCAACGAATCGCTGCGTTGGCGACGGAGCCTTCTTTTCCTTGCCCTTTTTCCCCTTGGCTTCGTCCGCTGAAACGCTGACGGCCATTGTCAAAGCCAGCATCAAACACAGTGATTTCTTCAGAACCTGCATTCGCTTAAACTCCTGATCATTGGTATTCGCCCGGAACGGATTCTGGCATGCACTGCCACCAGATCAAACTGCCGCTCCCCTTCGCCCGTACGATGCGCACAATCAGAGAAATATTTCAATTCTTTCCGATTTTGCCGGGAATATCGGCAGGCCGTCAGAATCGGCGATCGCCCTGCAGGAACGGAGATCCATGATCCAGCGCGAAAGAGCAAGAAGACGTCTTCCAGCAATCGGCGGATTCTGCTACTTGTTCCGCCGAAGCGCCAATTGCTCGCTCTGCAGGAGGCAGAGTTGACGATGGATTTTCCTGGCGCGGGAAGGGATTCCCATGCAAAGTTCAATGTGGAAATTACTGACAGCGGCTGGCATTATCGGCATCGGAACCATGGTGGTTCTGGAGGTGCAGAATCGCCTGAAGATGCCCTTGCACGCCACGAATGCGCCTGCTGCGGCTCCTGCATTTCCAGGTGAAGATACCAGCGTTGTGCCGGATTCGACGGCTGAATTCGATCAGCTGCTGGCTGGCCTCGATTCTGAAAAAGGGCCGTCCTTTGATCTGAACGAGCCGGAAGATTTCGGCCCCCCGGCTCCACCGGTTGATCATCAGGAATTTGTCGGTGTTAAAGCGGTTGATCGCACCGTCCTGAAAGACAATTTGACGGACGAGATCAATCCTTTCGACCACACATTCGAACCAGACAGCCGTGCGACGTCGGAGTCCGTATCCGAGACTGGAAAGAAAGCCAGCGTTTCAACTCACTCTGCAATTACGCCCGTCTCTTTTGCCGCTGATGCTCTTGAGGAACCAGAGGCGAACTCCGCCGCTTCGCCAAAATCGTCGAATGATCATTCCTCGTCACTGTTCTTCAACGGCAGGCGCCTGGGGAACACTCAGACCGCGACCACGCCAGAGACTGCTGAAAAGTCCGTCACAGTGGCCCCCGCCCCGACGCCAGCGGAGAAAGCAAAGCCCGCTGCGACTCGAGTTTTCGCTGATCCCAGCGGAACAAAAGCTCCCGGCGGGACAAAGGCAAAGTCCGCCGTATCGACGACGGAAAAGACTGTCGAACTCGTGGCATTCTCGCCTGCTCAAGAGGATTCGGAATCAATTGATTTCTTCGTTCCAGAACCTGGCTCGGAGTCCAGGACTCCGCCAACGTCTGGCGTTTCTCCCACGGATTCTCCCATCGACGACACAAAGCTGATGGAAACGCCGGGGTTTGAACTTGACCCGAAACCTGCCTTTGATCCTGCACCGCGCCCCGTCACCCCTGTGAATCCCGTCAAGAACCCCTCGTCGCCAGACCCCGCTCCTGCCGGGGACTCAACTGAAGAAACTCCTTTCTTTTCGGTCGATGAACCAGTACCGACTCCCCCGGCAAGTTCCGGAGGCGCTCGGCCTGGTTCAAATTCGGATTCGTTGCCTCCGTTTGAGCCCGACTCGAACCCCGAACCACCGCGTCAAACGCCGCGAAGCCTGCCAGCCAACGAGTTTCCCGATCCGGGTCTTTCTGATCCAGGTTTTCCGGAACGCTCCCCGATACCTGATCTGGGTGAAAAGTCACCGTTTGGCGGAGTGGGTGAAGACGATGAACTCAGCAAACCATTCGATCTGCCAACAATTGACAATCGCCCGGAACGAACACCTACTGACCGTACCGGTTCCGGAGGATCACGGCGTACCTCAGACCGTCCGATGTCCGAAGTGATGCGGCCGCAGCTGAGCATCCAGAAGCGTGCTCCCGATACAGCAACCGTTGGAGTCACGCATGAGTATACGATTGTCGTTTCCAACGATGGCGAAAAGCCTGCGTACGACCTGATCATCGACGACGAACTTGGCGACGGTGCCCGACTTGTGAATTCAAAACCACCTGCTGATTACGATCCCATCAGCGGGAAGCTCAACTGGACAATCGGGGAACTGGCTCCTAAGGCGAAACAGGAGATTGTTGTCATGATCACCCCGACGGGTGAAGGCACACTGGACGGCGTCGCGTCAGTTCGATTCAAAGCGCAGGTGAAATCTGCGACGGTAATCACAGCGCCTAAGCTCACACTTGAGTTGACTGGTCCAAAGGAAGTCAAGGTGGGCGACGAAGTCCAGCTGCGCTACGTGATTCGCAACAATGGTTCCGGAAGCGCAAGTAACGTTATCCTGCGAAGCGTGCTTCCGCCGGGATTGAAACACTCGGAAGGCGGAGATCTGGAATATGAAATCGATGTTCTGGCGGCTGGCGATCGAGAAGAGATCGAACTAACGGTCGTCGCTGCGGAACCGGGCCGGTTCCGTACGGTTTCTGAAGTCACCGCATCCGGAGTTTCAGCCGCCAAAGCGACAACCGACATCGACATCATCGGATCCCAACTGACAATTCAACGTCTGGGTCCCGATCGTCGATTTGTGGGACGCGCGGCGAAGTTTCAGAACATCATTGCCAATGAAACCAACTTTGAGGCAACCAATGCGATTGTGACTGAACAGGTTCCGGAAGGTATGCGGTTTATCTCTGCTGACAACGGCGGAGAATACAACCCGCAGACTCGGCGAATCCGCTGGGACGTTCCTCGTCTGACTCCCGGCAAACAGGCGGTGCTGGAAGTCGAACTGGAAGCGTCAGCGGCCGGACAGCATCAGACAGTTGTGGAAGTTGTCGAAAACGCCGGGTTCCGTTCACAGGCGCAGGAAAACACGGTTGTCACGGTTGAGGACTTCGAAAACATGACGGCGGACATCAGCCGTCAGGATGCCCCTGTCGCGATTGGAGAAACGTTTGGTTTTACCATTACGATTGAAAATCGAGGCACCGCCGTTGCAAAAGGTGTCGAAATGACGATCGAAGTGCCGCCGGAAATCGATGTCAAGGCGGCCGGCACTCACAACGTGCCCGCCAGACGACAGGGCAATATTGTCCGCTACGCGATCGTGCCAGAGATTCCGCCGGGCGAAAAGATGACGTTTGAATTGAAACTGCAGGGCCAGAAACCGGCCCAAAACGCCGTCGTCCGTGCTTCGCTGAAGTACGAGCAAATGCGGGAACCGCTGATCGTCTCGGAATCTGTCAACATCTTCGACGACCGGCCTTAAGATAGCTTCGCCTTCTCGCACTGATCGCCTTGGCGCTGGGCAGTCCGAAAGAATGGCCATTTGTTTGTTGGTGATCGCTCGATCGAAAGCTCGGCACCATACCTCACGTGGGCATAAATGAGAGGATTGCCAGTTTAACCCCAACGCCATCGGCGTGGGCGCGCACACCAACGGTGTGGCGGTTAAGCATCTCAATCGAGACCGTGCGAGGTACAATTTTTCGCCGAATTTCGGAAATGCACAAATTCCGAGGAATATAATTCCCGGCCAGTCCCAAACTTTGACGGGAGCGATGTTCATTTAAGGTAACGTCTGCTGGAATTCAGCGACAATGCCTGGATTCACTCCAGAATGCTCTCAGCCAAGTTCAATTGAGTACTGGTTTTGGACCGCCAAACTCAAATTCGAGCGGAATCAGATACCGCGCAGAGGACAAACGTCTTCGACGCAGTCATTTTGCGTTGCGCGGAAATACTCACGCCAACGCGCCATTCTGCCCGGATTTTACGTCGCTGCCGTGATCGCCAATTATCCGATCTGTTGCAGACTCTGGAAGTTCGTCTTGCGTTGAGCGAAATGGATTCGACCGCCACTGCAGAGGCCGCCGACTCCAAATCCAGCGACACGACGGATGATGCCGCAGTCGGAGATTTTTCGGCACCTTCCACGCCGATCACATCGCAATCCGCAGACGAAGCAAAAAGAGTACTTCACACCCTGGACGACGTGTGTCGCACCGCGACAGCGACTCCGCGCGAGAGTTCAGCTGACACGTTCATCGGAAATTTGCCGTCTGATCACACGGCAAAAGGCAACATTTTAACACTGAATCCGACAGCCAAACCCGGTGATGAGTTGTCTGGTCAGCTTTCCAATTCCGACCACCACGCGACCGATGCCGTCTTCGCATTGCTGGCGGAGGGAAATCATCCGGAGCTATTCGCAGGAACTTCCGCAACGACAATTGTTGCCGGGAACGCGAATGAACAACGCACATTGGCACAGGTCGTCGTCGAGGACTCCTGTCATTCCGACACCGGGACGATTCACGATGTGGCACGACAGAGCGATGATCGCACGTTGCCGCATCAGAACTCAGCAACAGACGCCAACCCTGTCCCGTTGTTGCGTGACGACACTTCATCCGGTGAGAGTCTCGTTCTTCACGACAAAGTCAACGCCGGCGCGGATCTGGCAACGAACACGCTGCAGCGTCCTGATCTTCAGTTCAGCGCCACGCTGGAATTTGCCGTCTGTGCTCGCAACCAGCAAAGCTCAGATCACGCGATCGCGCTGCTGTTGTCCAGCGCGGGGAAGTTGGAAGAGACGGCTCAAATCGCCAGGTTCCTGGTGACGCCGGGATTTCGTTTTGATTACCGTCAGCCGCAATCGCTGCTGAGTGTCACGGAATCGCAGCCGCACCGCAGTGGTGCAGGCGGCCCCGGTACCGCAAAAGCAATCGCTGACGCTCGGAGCGACCGCCGATTCCAGATGCGTGTTCAGAGCCTGGACGTTGGCGAAAAGCCCGAAACTCTGTTGCCCTGTGCAAAATCGATCGTCGTCGCCGCACAGATCGTGACTGGATTCAGTCTCTGTTTGTATTGCATTGTCGCTCGTGGTCCGCCACGCGGGCCGCCGCTGTCAGAACGTTTGTGTTCTGATCGCGGCTTCCTGAGGCAAACATCGCACCAATTGAATCGTCTGAGATTCAGTATCTCACCACGAGGACCATCGCTGGCAGTTCGTTTCTCCAAACCCGTGATTTTATCCATCTCGGGGCCGGGACGAACTTTCAGAGCCTCGTCATTGTGCTGACCCAATACTGTTCGGACACAATAAAATTGATGCTTGAAGGAAAGACTCGGCTCCCCCAATTTTTTTTGGAGCCGACACATGTCTCAGGAAGATCAGGACTCCAGAATTCGGAGTCTTGTTCAGTACCACTATTACCGAAACAGGCACCTTTCCAGTTTGCACGACGCAGACGACCTGTTTCAGGATGCGTGGATTGATCTCAATCAAAGTCAGCCGGACGTCGTTGGTGATAATTCGCCCGACCAGGCGGAATATCAGTTGCGTCAGGCTGTTGGACGAGCGGCTGAGCGAGCTTTTGGGAAACTTCGAAAGCGAGGTCAGCGCGGAACTGCGAACGTTGTGCCTCTTGGAATTGAACCTGCGGAAAGCTTGCCGGATTTTTCTCAAGTCATCGACCTGAAGCATCAGATCGAATCACTGCCTGCCGACGAGAGGCTGGTGATCGAGATGCTGCGATCTGGTTTCGACGGACTGGAGATTGCGAAGCAGCTCGAACTTTCACCGCAGGCCGTGACACGGCGAAAGCAGCGTGCCATCGAAAAATTGCGTCAGGTTTTGGCTGAACAACCATGAATCCTTCATCGCCGCAATCAACTGTTACAAACTCCGCAGCGGACCGTTGCGAATGTGACAGCTTCGATGTCATTGAAATCTGGATCGAACCGCCGTCGCCGGAAGTGGCGACGGCTTTTTTCGAACATCTTGGCCATTGTCGCGGCTGTCTTCAGAAGTGGATCACTCTTGAAGCAGCCGCCGACATGGCAGGTCTCCCTGTGGCACCGCTCTCGAATCCATCGTCACGATCGGATTCAAATCGCGAATTTTGAGCAACGGCGACCGGCAACGACCGGCAATTCCTGCTTTATCGCTGCACGGTAAAATTTGCATAATTGTGTGGAATTCAGGAGCCGTCCAGTCCCCTTTGTCATTGTACCGATCAAAAGGCTGTGCTAATTGATGCATTGACATGGCAATTGAGGTCGATCTAAGCACGTGAGTATCTGGCCGATTTTCCGTGCCCGGTTATTCTCAATTTGCGGGCTCCGCATTTCAATTGCGGAGTGGCCAAATGCTTGTGTAACATTGTCGCCGCCTTCGAGTGCAATCACGCTTCAGATCCACCATAAACCGAAACATTCAAACCGTCGTCTCCAAAGAATCAAATCCATGGTCAATCGATCATCTGGTCCTCGCGTTATTCGTCGTCGGCTTTTTCCAGTTTCAGAACAAATTGAAACACGCATGCTTTTGTCGGCGACTTCTGTGCTCGAAAACGGCGCGATTGCAGACGCCCCAGACCAGGCTCAGGAGCCTGACTCGAACACCATTCTTGTTTCACAGGCGGGTGACGGAATGCTGGCACCGGATGATGCGACTCCAATTGATGTCGCATTGTTCGGCCTCGAAACTCCTGATGACTTGTCTGCAGATGACGTCCCGCCGGATGAATTCGTTGATCCAATGTTCCTGTTCACTCCTGTTCAAACCACTGTTCAGACATCAGGACAGTTTGAATCGTCTTTGGTCGTAGACATGTGGCCATCTTACGACGACAACGGAAACCTGATCAGCGTCGGCACAATCAGAAATCAATTTGATGATGCGGTCTATACTTCGCCCGATCACATCATCCTGCATGTCGTCGCTGGCAACCCGATTCAAATTGCGGATGATTGGGGTTTGACTGACTACAAAGTCATCGATGATCAAACACTCTATATTCCTGTGCCGATAACTGATGGGCTGGATGCGTTCTGGTTAGCAAGTGCAATTGATGCCGGTCCAGGCGGATCGGTTCAGGTCCTGCTGAATGACGCGAACGGTGATCCGGCTTTGTCGCAGGTCATTGATCTGCAAACGACCACGCTGGAATTTGTTGATCAGCCTGTAGAGATTCTTCCTTACTATCGCAACTTCTTCGGCGGCATCACGGACGATCAGCCTGATGATGGCGGTGCGATGAATGGCCCGGAGGACGGGATTGTCGTTGACGACAGCTCAATTTGGGAAACTGCGGGACCGGACGAATTCGACGATGTGCCGATTGATGTGACCTTCAAGGATCCTGTTCTCACACAGGACGACACGCCCCACATTAGATACTTCATGTCACCGGGATCAGCCGAGTTGCAGCGCGGTGGCGGCGTCATTAGTGAATCGACACTGCAGTTAACAGGTCCGCTGATTCTGACGCCAATGGCAACGCAGACAGCCTCCGTCACGCCGGTATCCACCAACGCACTTATTCCAGTGGTTCAGCGTCGGGAAAGCCGTCTCTTCAATAGCACTGAAGCCGCAGGGGGCGGAATCGGAGTTGCTGGCACGACCGAGCCAGCTGCAATATCGTCGCAACTGGCTGGTACCGTTCAAAAAGCAACTGCTCGAACTCGGAGTTCCCTGGTAAGCCAGATCGGTTCTCTTGAACAACGTGAGAATCTGGAACTGTCGAGTGATCAGCTCGCGCCATCTCTCCAGGGATTGGACAGCAGCCTTGGACATAAGGATACAGATACGACGTCGGAAACAGAAACTCCCAAAGCTGTTCTCGAAGACACATCTGTGCCGGAAGCGGATGTCACGCAGATTGAGCAGCCATCCTATTCGGCAACACCTGTCGCTTTTCGGCGAGATGCCATCGATCAGTTCATGTCAGAGTACGCACACGACAGCTTCGCCTAACGATCGGATTTGGCAACCCTGATGATTTCCCAAATCCGGCCGCGCCACACGGGTTGGGCTTCGAACGGGCCAAGGATTCGCGTCACGATAAAATCGCAACCAGTCTTCGCGTGCAGCGACTGCAGGTCGGCATTTTGGTAGGCACCATCGGTTGAACTCTGCAGCGTCCAGTCGTGCAGCCACCAGAGGCGACGATTCCACTCAAGGATCCCCGCAGCATCCTGTGGGCAGTCCTTGTAGCAGACGTATTCCGCACGTTCCGCCATCCACTTGAAGGCGAATGATTCGCGCGGCGTCAGAAACAAGGCATCCTCTGGAGTTTCATTCCTGATCCACGCGCATGCGGCCTGCCAGTCGGTGTATTGGTCCTGCGTGTATCCTGCAGGAGTCGTTTCGCGCAGTGAATTTGCCAGAATCAACGGCAGACCGCAGCACAGCGTGACGACTGCCGTCATGAATCGCACTGATCGATTCGTCAACAGTTGCTGTAACAGGATCGCGGCAAACAGTCCCGCCACGATCGGCAGCAATGCGTCCAGTGTTCGGAACGGATAAAATTTCAGCGGAATCGCCCGCAACTCCCAGCCCGCCATCTCCCGCGCGGGAACCGTGTGCCATCCGATCGCGATCCCGACGATCGCGATGATCGCCGACGCCGCAAGCAGCTTGATCAGGAGTGAAGGCCCTTCGATAATCGGGATCGGCGGGCCAAATGATTCCGCCGTCTGCTGACTTTGCAAAGTCTTGTTCCGCCGTCGCACCAGCACAAAGACCACGACAGACGTTAGTAACAGGCCGCCCGCATACAGCCACTGCGACGACTGCAATTCCATCGGATCAAGATGATGCTTCAAACGCCAGAAGACCTGAATGAATGTCGCCAATTCGCGATCCTTCTGCGGAAGTGAATCATCCAGCACGAGTTGAATTGCGGGAATCAGTCCGGGGAGACTCACGACAACGACCGAAATCGCAAACGCGGCAATCCCAGTCATCGACTTTACGAGATTACGCGATGCCCCTGAGCAATACTTCGTGACCTGGTCCATCAGCCACACCATGCAAATGCAAACCGCGATCCAGCCACCGACGACAGGATGCAGCATGGCGGAGATTCCGCAGAAAACCCCGGCCAATGTCATCCAGCCGGGACAGACCTGAACGGTGCCGTGAATCCAGTAGCCGATTGCGATCAGACCGAATCCCCAGGCGGCGACTTTGGATTCAAAGCCCCCCAGCAGCCATTCTCCCGCGAAGCTACCGAGCTGGCTCAGGAAGGCAAATGCAGCCGCTGCCAGAATCCGGCTCAGCGGCGACAGGCCCAAAGCGCGTCCCAGGACTGACCATCCAAGAGCCAGCAGGACTGCCGTCACACTGCGTCCAATCAAGGCGACGTTGGTCAACGAAGTCACCTTCGTCAGCGGACCCACCAGCCAGAAGAAGCAGTAATGTGCGTTGCTGGAGACCAGAAAGAAGTCGCGCGCACACCAGTTCGGGTCAGCAAAAGATCGAGCCTTGCAGAGATAATGCGGCTCATTGACACCAGGGATCGGGCTGCTGAGCAGCGACACCACGAGCAGCATCGCGGCAATGACCACGAAGGACATCAGACAGAAGCAAAATGGCTCCTGCTGATGCCGGTCGCACGCTGACGCCGTTGTCGAGGCACAGTTCACTTCGTTTTCTTAGCCGCCTTCTTTACAGCTTTCTTCATGACTTTTTTCTCGGCTGCAGGTTTGCTGGCTTTCGCATCGCCGCCAGCAGCTTTCTTGCCAGCCTTTGCTTTTGCCTTTTCTCCGAAAACCTGATCCCAGTTCTTCCAGAATTCCGGTGTTGTCCCGGTCCGAACAATCGGTCCACTCATTGATTCAGCCTTGCTTTCATAAAAATCTAACCGTGATCAGAGACAACGGCGTTTTGTGGGCGATCGGGAGAAAAAGAACGACCACTGCCTGAACCGGACGCTAGCGCGTTCCGGCTGATTTTATCAGCCGATGGGCGCTAGCCCACGGTTTTCGGTGGTACGCATTCATCTGCCGCTCGCCTCAAATTCCGCCATTGCTCCGCAAAGCGAATTCTGACCCTGCTGCGGTAACCCGTCAAGGAACTCTCGCGATCATTCCTGTTCGGTCATCGAGACGACAGCAAGGCTGTTTACTTCGGAGTCCCGGACTCGCGGATTCGATTGAGCAGCGCCGCCAGCTCAAGCGTGCATTCCTGGTTCTCGACCGCCACGTTTTTCTGTTCGCCAGGATCGGATTGCAGGTCGTAAAGCTGCACACTGGGTGCGTTGCCGGTTTCGATGTTGACCTGCTGATTCAAGGCCGCGCCTTTGCCAGCTTCCATCAGTTTCCATTGCCCCTTGCGAATCGCCAGCGTGCCCGCCTGTTCGACGAGATGTTCACGACCGTACCGTGATTGTCCCAGAAAAGCCGGTAAAGTGTTCAGGCTGTCCGGAGCGGCTCCTTCCGGCAGAACTTCGCCTGATAATGCCGCCAGCGAAGCCAGAATGTCGATCTGACTGACGAGTGCTTCAGACGTTGAACCGGCGGCAATGTGTTTTGGCCAGCGAAGCAGAAACGGAACGCGCGTGCCGCCTTCGAATGCACTGTATTTGCCGCCGCGAAACTGTCCGGCCGGTTTGTGATTGCCAATCTTATCGACCGCGTCATCACGATAGCCATCGTTTAGCACGGGACCGTTGTCGCTGGTGAAAATGACCAGCGTGTTGTCATTCAATGCGTGCTGATCCAGTGCCTTGAGGATTTCGCCCACACAGGCATCCATCTGCGCAATCGCGTCGCCACGCGGACCCATCGGCGTCTTGCCTGCGAATCGTGGATGCGGGACTCGGGGGACATGAATATCGTGCGTGCTGAAAAACAAAAAGAAAGGCTGCTGATGATGCGTGGCCACATGACGGTCGATGAAGCTCACGGCTTCCTTCGTGATCGTGTCGGCCATGTCTTCATCCACCCATCTCGCTTTAGTGCCGCCTTTCATAAATCCAATGCGACTGATGCCGTTGACGATCGTCGAATTATGACCGTGGTCCCACGCCATCTTGAGCAATTCCGGATTTGACGCGCCCGTGGGTTCATCATCCAGCGGTCCTTTGAAACTCACAGTGATTGGGTCATTCGGATCAAGTCCAACGACGTTACGGTTGCGAACATAAACACACGGCACGCGGTCACCGGTGGCGGGGATCAGGAAGCACTCGTCAAATCCAATTTCCAGCGGACCGGGCGCAATCGGCTTATTCCAGTCGATCGTTTCTTCGCCCAGACCCAGATGCCATTTGCCAACGACCGACGATCGATAGCCCGCACTCTTCAGCGTGGATGCGAGCGTGATGCGTCCCGGCTTGATAATCGCGGTCGCGTCTCCTGGAGCGATCCCGGTTCCTTTGTGTCGCCATGCGTATTCGCCGGTGAGCAGCGAGTACCGCGAAGGAGTGCAGGTCGCAGCGGAACTATGGCCATCCGTGAATCGACAACCTTCGCTCGCGATCCGATCAACATTCGGCGTCTGCACGCTTTTTGCGCCGTAGCAGCCGACATCACCGTAGCCCAGATCGTCAATGTAAATCAGCACGACGTTTGGAAATTCAGCAGCGGAGAGATCGTTACTGCTGCACATCACAACGCAACTGCAGAAAACAATCATCAGAGATCGGAACCGGGATTCCATAGTCTTATTCTCCCTCATGGCCCATAGAAAGGCCTCGACCATGCCCATAGAAAGGCATACTTCGCAGACGAATGCCGCGATCCAGCCGCATCCCAGCAGATTCGAGAACCAATCGCAAGCCGGCGGTCATGCTGCGGATGTGAGTTCGCACTGGATTTGACAAGCTGGAAGCTTATCCCACTTCTGCTTCTGAGGATCGCTCGAAGAATTACAGGGTGATTGAGTCATCCGCAGTGCGAGTGTCGCTCAATTTGCATGCGGCCCAGTACGCAGCGTTTGAGTGCCAATCAGTTTGCGTTCCGGCCCAACGGGCCAGCCATAAGTCAGCCCAGGGCAACGCCCTGGTTTGGGGATTTCAAGCACGAAAAGCCCCAACGGGGCGGACCTAAACAGATTCGAACTGTGGCCACTTCAAAAATTAGTGCCGCCCTGTTGGGGCTGGAAATCATCGCGTGGAACTATTTCCCAGGGCGTTGCCCTGGGCTGACATAGAGTCGGCCCGTTGGGCCTGAAAACTGGACGTGTATTTCCGCTGTTCTGACACTTATTGTTTGAGCGTTCCTATGCACTCGTGCATACGTTTCTTCGTTTGACGGTAAGCCGCAGGCGTCGGTCTTCTTGTAATTCGCCTACGCCTGCGGAGCTGCTGCGCGTGTGCTCGTGTCTGGCTCCCGAGCCGATCCCCGACTGGCTGTTCCGCACAGAGTTGCCGGAGGAAGACCACGCATCGCTGCCGATGGATCTGCAGACGGTGCTGAGCGACCGGCTGGCGTATCAGGAGGCGCGCGCGGCGCTGCTGCGCTATTCGCTGCTGGAGATCAGCGCTGAGCGGCTGCAGGTCCATCGACTGGTACAGACAGTCGTGCGGGACAGCGATCCGGGAGACGAGTCCTGGCCGAAGGCGGCACTGCGTCTGGTTCGCCACAGCCTGCAAATTGACTTTGACGATCCCCGCACAGCGGACACTGCGGTCCCCCTGACGGCGCACGCATTGACGGTCGTTGGGTACGCAGAACGGAACGAAACTGAACTGGAAGCTGCGAGCTGGTTGTTGGACAGGCTTGCGACGGGGGCGCAATGCCGCGGCGCTTTGGCATCCGCGCGGGACCTGATGCAGCGCGCCATCGCCCTCGCCGAAAAGGCGTACGAGCCGGACCATCCCAACCTCGCGATCAGGTACTCGAACCTCGCGACGATCGAGCTGGCTCTGGGGGATCTGCCGGCGGCGCGGGACCTGATGCAGCGGGCCATCGACATCGAAGGAAAAGCGTACGAGCCGGACCATCCCAACCTCGCGATCCGCTACTGGAATCTGGGCCGCATTGAGGAAGCCGACGGCAACATTGAGCCAGCTCGCGAGTTGATCGAGCGGGCGCACGCGATCCGCCTGCATCGGCTCGGCCCCGAGCACCCAAAAACACAGGACTGCGCCGCGTGGCTGGCCAAACACGGACGTCCGTCGTGAGTGTGGACCGTCGTCGTCGGTTCGCTTTCTTCGTAAGCTACACCGGGTCCGATGAGGGGCTGGGCGGAGTGGATCGCGTGGCAGCTCAAGGAGGCCGGCTATCAAGTCCGCCTCCAGCAGTGGCATTTCGAGGCCAGCTCGGACGTCATGGCCAAGATGGACGAGGCCGTCCGCAAGGCCCACCGCACCATGCAAGGAGTCGGTTTAGTCCAGAATAGTGAGCGGCAAGGCGCTAGCCGCCGGTGAATGCTTGCACATCAACCGGAGAAACCGGCGGCTAGCGCCTTGCCGCTCACTAAATCGACAGCCTGCATGCCGCCATGAATCACTGGAAGCAACGGCTGGCGGGCGGCGAGTTCGATCGACGCGGGATGAACTCGTAGATCGGCCTACTTCGTGCGCAATTCAGGCCAGAAGCCTCGCCAATGGCGGCGAGTCAAACGAATGTGCGGATTCAGGAATGCACCACAGATTTCGTTCATATAGTGGGCTCGGCATAGCGGGTCATCAAAGCACGTCAATAATGACGTGCATTAAATTTGACGTGCGTTTGACCCGAGCCAGTGGTTTTGTAGGTGCCCATTTTTGACTTACGGTCCTCATCAACAGAAAAAACAGAGGGCAAAACACTAACCCGAAGCGCCAGCGAGGCAAAACCTCCACGCGGAATGGCAGACGTAACTTATTGCCTCGCTGGCGCTTCGGGTTGGTACAAAACAAATGTGCAACTTCAAAAAGCCAGCGGTGAGGCGTTCCCGCGTCGCAATGCGTCGCCGCTGGCTCGGGCGAAACGGATATGACATATTAACTGCACATGTGTCACCGCGCACACACACCTGGACCCCAGCCAGGAACGAGACTGTGGGATGATGGGTAACTGGGAAACGAACCAATTTGAGGTCTGCGTTGTCGCCCATATGCGTTCCAATTGTATGATACCGCACCTCGACAGGCAGCGTTTTTGCCGCCTGTCGTTTACTTCACACTTCCCCGACGGTCGTTATGTCTGCCAGCCCAGTTGGATCATTGGATGCCGTGCTTGATCCGCCGGTGGATGTTGCCGCATCGCTGGAACTTGGCCCTGCTTCGACCGTGTCAGATTCCGCTGAGGCAGCCACAGCGCAGCGTGCCTTGTTGCTGGGACTGGCGGCTGCCGCAACATATTCGGTTGCCAATCTTGCGTTGCGAGGTTTGTCTCGACCTGAAGCGGGAGCAGGGTGGGACATGTGGGTTGCGGGAACCAAGGCATTTCCGACATTTTTTATCGCGGTCGTTCTGATGGCGGTTCGCCGCTTCCGTGGACAAACAACCTTCGCCGAGTGGAGTTTTGTGTGGCCGATCGCGATCGCCGCAGTTTTCAACCAGCTCGGCGGCAATCTCGCGTTTCAGATGGCATTGAGCAAAATCGGGCTGGCAATCTCAGTGCCAATCTGTTTCTCGATGATCATCTGCAGTGGTGCGATCGTGGGACGACTTGTGCTGGGTGATCAGGTCACTGTTCGCACTGCGATCAGCATGGGTCTGATGGTGGCTTCGATTGCCTTCCTGTCGACGGCTGCCAAATCTCGATCGACTGCTTTGCAGGCGACAGCCGATTCCGGAGTTGCGCTGGGCGTCCTGCTGTCGATGATCGCCGGGACAGCTTATGGTGTCACGGGCGTCTTCATTCGCAAAGCGGTGCGGTCTCAGATGCCGGTCGCTGCGACACTGTTTCTCTTTAGCGCGGCGGGATTCCTGGTCTTGTGCCCTCTTAGCATGACCATCCTGCCCCTGTCATCGATCGCAGCCACGTCATCGCGAGAATGGACCACGATCGCAATCGCCGGAATTTTTAATGCCCTTGGTTTCTTTGCGATCACCCATGCCATGCGACACCTAAACATCAGTCGCGCCAATGTGATCAACGCATCACAAAACGCCCTGTGCGCCGTCGGTGCCGTCATGGTCTTTGGAGAAACACTGTCCAGACTCGGAATGCTGGGCATTGGGCTGACGATCGCCGGACTGCTGATGCTCGATCGACGATGATCGCCAGGAGAGCTTACTCAATTCCGTACTTTCGGCACTTGCTGAAGAAAGTGCTGCGTGGCAGATTCAGTCGTCGAGCCGCCAGGGCTTTGTTTCCCGACGCGACGCGGAGCGCTTCTCGCAGCAACTGCTCTTCGGATTCCGCAGAATTGGCGCTGCCCGGTTCCGCGACCATGTCGTTTCCGTTCGACAGTTTCCGTGCCACACTTCGCACAGTGGAGGTCGTGGTAAGGTTCATCGCCAGGCGATGTGGTCTTGCGAGTTGAGGCGAGATTCGCGTCCCTTCCTGAAATTCTATGGGAAGATCAGCCAGTGTGATAATGTCGCTGTCGGCCAGCACCACGGCGCGCTCAATGACATTCTCCAGCTCACGAATGTTGCCCGGCCACGGGTGAGCTTCGATGGCAGCCAGTGCGTCAGGGTCAATCTGACGAATTTGCTTTTTCGTTTTTTGAGCGGAACGGCTGAGGAAGAAGAAGACCAGTTCCGCCAGGTCTGCCGGGCGTTCTCGCAGCGGAGGAAGCGTGAGCGCGACAACGTTCAGTCGATAGAAAAGATCGGCTCGAAACTGTCCCCTTGAGATCATCTCTTCAAGGTTACGATTCGTCGCCGCGACTACGCGCACATCAACCTGAATGGTCTTATCGCTGCCGACCGCTTCGAAGCGTTGCTCTTGCAGTACCCGCAGCAGTTTGACCTGTGTTTCCGCAGAAATGTCTCCGATCTCATCCAGAAACAGTGTCCCTTTGTCGGCGGCCTGAAATCTTCCGGCCTTATCCGCATGAGCACCCGTGAAGGCGCCTTTGACGTGGCCGAACAGTTCGCTTTCGAGTAATGATGAGGACAGGGCCGCACAGTGGACGCAGACCAGATTCTGATCGGCCCGGTCGCTGTTTCGATGAATGACACGCGCGAGTAGTTCCTTGCCAGTCCCGCTCTCACCGCGAATCAGCACAGTCGATGAACTGCGCGCGACTTTTTTCACCTGCGACAGGACATTCCGCAGCGCTTCACTGCTGCCTCGAATGCCTTCGGTGTCGAAGCCTTCATCCGACGCAACGACTGGTGCCTGCCCGGCATCGCGCTGCAGGGCTGTCAGTTCCGCACGAAGAACGGCCATTTGCCGCTGCTGCTCGGCAATTCGATCCATCTTCATTTTCAGTTCGGCGTCCAGATGCGTCATCGTCTGATTGGCACGCGAACTGTGCAGCGCCAAAACACTCATCTGAGAGATGGCCAGCAGAAAGGCAATGTCCTCCGCCGTGAATGTGCCACCGGATCTCCGACGTCCAAGGATAATCACACCGTGAAGTCCACCTTCTCCCTCCATCAGGCACAGCAACTCGGATTTTAGGTCGTATAGCAGGCGTTGCGTCGAATCCATGGCCTCCAGGTTCGCGTGCGGAATGCGCCGGATGACGGTTTCTCCGGACACAAACGCCGGAATCTGTTCGGGCTTCAGCTGCGCCGGCGCGTGCGTCGTCGCTTTGGTGCCAATCAGGCGGAAGCATCCCTGGCCGTCGCGAACAAACATCATCGCGGAAGTTGAATCCATAACATCCTGGCAGGTTTTTAGCGTGATCTCCGCCATGCCCGACGGGTCTGTGAGATACGCCGCCGACCGATTCAACTGCTGCATCGCACGGTCCAGCTGATATTTCTCACTGAAGAAACGCCGATCCACAACCGTTTGAAGTCGATCTCGTACCCAGAGCGTGATGCCCGCCGCGAGGAACAAAATCAGAAAGAGTGAAATCTGCTGTGCCGTGGACGAGTTCAAAGGCAGGCTGTAAAAATGGGCACCCACGCCCCCCAGCGCCAGCAGCGTTGCGAATCCTCCGGAGACGAGCAGCGACATCAGAATGTATCGTCGCCCTTTGTCCTCGGGGTCTTCCGCCAGCATCAGGCGATGACGAAACATCCCGTGCGAATACGCAGCCATGAACAACATGCTCGCAATGAACATGGGGATCTGGGCGCGTCCCAGAGCAAAACTGACTTTCTGAAAAAACGCCAGATACAGCGTATAGCCGATCGGGATTGTTGACAGCAGGGCCGCCCCCAGAATCGGGTTCAACTGATGTCGCTCTCGCGGCGTCTCAATCGTCAGCCAGCAATGAATCAGGCGATACACGGTCAGCACAAAGTAAACGCACGCGAGACCAATTGAACTGTGGATTGTGAGTCTCAACACGCGAAGCAGTTGAGTCGAGTGATTCACCAGGTCCAGACCGGCTCCAGTGCCCCGGAAAACAATCTGAGTCACCACTGCCAGCTTTTGAAATACGTTCAGTTCCCCGCTGGTGGTACTGCCGTTCAAACTCCAGCTGCTCCAGTAGATAATCACCAGCATGAAAGTCGAGACAGCCATGGGCCCGAGAATCATAGTCCGCACGACTTGTCGCCTCGTCCGCACCAACTCAGATTCGCGAGGAAACACCAGAAAGAAATTTAGCACCAGCGCCGGCAGCGAGGCTGCGCAAATAATGAACGGGATGTTGAGAAATGGATTCCCGGCCAGCACCCACCAATGGAATCCGCCCACGAAGGCTCCCATTGCCGCACAACACATCAGGCAGAAATTCTGCGCAACCTGGTCAAACGGTCGGTACCAATACGATGTTAGAGCAACCGCCAGGATCGAAAGCTGGCATACAAACCAGAAAATTGTGACGGAAACATCGCCGACATGGATTGGCCGCACCGGAACGTAGACGCGATTTTCCAGCATCGGCTCCGAGGAATGCGTGTTATGGTAGATGATTTCCACGAGTCGCTCGGGCTCTCGCGAAGGATCGCGGTTGTACACCTCGACAAGAGGCGGAACTTTCAGTTCCGCGGGGTCCGATCCGGGGGCCAATTGCCCACCAGGTGGAATCTTCGCAAACCGCAGACTCTCCAGTGACGAAACAAAGTCCAGGAACGTTTCGATCTCCTGCCCGTTGAGTCGAACGAGTTGATCCCCTGGTTTCGCGATCGGTTCTATGAGGTCGCCAGATGCCGCAATCCACTGATGAATTTCAATACCACCGTTTGGATCTCGGGCGTCGTCTGGCAGCAAACAGCGGATTCCGACATCCGGAAACGTGGCGACATACCAGAGAACAGTTACACAATACGTCACAACCAAACCGGTCAAAGTCGTAACGACACCCCGCAAGTCCCGACTGGATGAAGAAGAATTGGTGAGAAAGAATGCCACGGACTTAAACCCTGAAAAATTCAAGATCGGCGCACTCTTCGGCGCTGATTTTCAGCAAAATGTACCGGATCGGCGCTGAACTTTCAACGATATTGGAACATCACAGCGCCGAATCAATCTGCAATCTCGGCGCTGACTTCCGGCAATTACTGCGATTTCCACGCATTCTTGGATTTTTGCGGCGCGGAAGACTCTTTTGTGTTTGTGGCACAACAAATGCAATTCAAGAAAGCACCCAGCGCCCTTTGGCTTGGTGAGCAAGTGTTGAACGAAGAATACACTCGCTGCAAAGGATGACCCAGTCTTTGCAGCATTCCCCAGTTCCCTTCGACGTTCTTTCCCCGCACAATGCTCACCACCAAAGGGCTTTTTCATGCGCGGTGCTCAGGCAGATCTTCTAGAATCCTGCCTCCTTCAAACTAAATCGCCTGCCCATGAAAATCCGTTCCCTGACATTGATTGTGCTCATCGTGCTGTTACCGACCGGACTGCTGACGTGGTTCGCGGTTCGCATGGCGCGGGACGATGCCTCAATGACAGAACAGCGCTTCCGCAGTCTCATGGAACAACGACTGCAGGATGTCAATCAGCTGATTACGCGACAGTTTTCGGACACAGAACGCCGATTGCAGCAAATCACCACGATTGATGACTTTGACACCACAAAGCTGCGCGAGCGAGTACGAACAACACCTCAGGTGACACAACTTTTCGTTCTGGCCCCTGGCGGCGATTTGGTTTATCCAGATCCGACTGGTTCCCTCAATGGAACCGAACAGAGCTTTCTGCGTCAGACTTCGCGAATGTTTACGGATCGGGATCTTCAGAATGCGGTGGCTTTGGCCGCAGCAGCGTCGGATCGCGGCGATTTTTCACCGTCACTTAAAGATTCAATCTCCACTGTCACGGGTCGTCGTTTTTTAAGCCTGCATCAATTTAGAAAAGTGCAAATCTGGAACTAACGAGCGGCAGGAACTGATTTGTCGCAGGACGGGTAAATCATTCACCGCCGCTCGCCGACGAACTACTTCAGACTCAGGGCATTAAACAGCTGACGGACCTCATCGTCGAACTGGTCCGGGCTGAGCGTGGTCTGAGCGATTTCTTCACGCAGGATCTTGCGGTATCGTTTGCGAAGCCGGTGCAGGCCGACTCGGACACTTTCCGGCGTCAGATGAAGCCTGTCGGCGATTTCCTGGAGTAACGTCTCCGTTTCCGCGCCGGACAAGTGTCCGGCTACGGCGTCAAAAAACTGTCGTTTGTCCGGAGCGTCATGCTCATCGCGCAGACGATTCATCGTGCGACTCAACACTGCCAGTGCCCACTGACGTTCGAAGAGTGCTTCAGCAGACGGTTTGCGCGCGAGATCGTGGGACAGGATGCGTTCAGCCTGTTCGAAATCCAGCGATTGAAGCACGCTTTTTCCGCCGCGAATCTGCGCTCGATCTCGGTCACGTTCGTTGCTGACAAAATGTCGCGCGGCAGCCAGCAGAAACGACCGAAATCGACCGAGCGATGGATCAACCTGATCGAATGCTTCGCGACTCAGCAGGCTTGCGAAGAATCCCTGAGTCCAGTCCTGGGCCGTGTGGACATCGGCCGTCTGCCGTCGCATAAACGCATAAACTGGCAACCAGTAGATGGTGCACAGTTCTTCAAGAGCGACTCGAGCGCTGGCAGACGTTCGGCCTCGCGACTGGGCAACCAGGCTCCAGTGTGTCGTACGGAATCGCCGCTGAGGACTCGATTTGGAGATTGGCATCGGCGATGTCATGGAGAAACTCAGATTCTTCAAAAATTCCCTGTAACGCTCGCCCCGATTTTCTTCTTCTGATAATAGACGAGGCTGATGCGGGTTCCAAGAGACTTCTTGTTCCGAGGCTCCAGCCACGGAACACGCTGCACTGGAGGCTCCTGCCTCCAGCATGT
>JBBQSE010000077.1:0-22265 GCA_038214195.1 Planctomycetales bacterium | reverse complement strand
ACGCACTTCAAGATCACGAACATTCAGAATGGCTTGCTGTTTCAGAACAACGGCACCACCGCGATCATCGCGGGCAGTTTCATCACGTTCGCTCAGGCTAACGCCGGCCTGAAGTTCACACCGTCGTCGAACCTCTACAGCCCCGGCACGACGTTCAGCTTCGACGTGCAGTCATCGCTGAGCAACGCCAATGGCGGAATTGGCGGCAGCGTCGTGACCGCGACGATCACCGTCAATCCGATTGCCGACACGCCATCGGTCACCAGCGCCACGACATTTGTCAATACCCAGACGACGTCCGGACTGGTTGTCAGTCGCAATGCGGTCGACGGCGCGGAAGTGACACACTTTAAGATCACGAGCATCACGGGCGGCACATTGTTCCGGAACAACGGCACGACGCAAATCAACAACGGTGATTTCATTACGGTCGCGTTAGCCGGTGCGGGATTGAAGTTCACGCCAACGAACGGCTTTGTCGGTACCGGGCACTTCACGGTACGGGCATCGACGAGCGGCATTGATGCCGGTCTGGGCGGTAACACTGTCACGACCGACATCACCGTAAACGGGATGACGCTCGGCAATCAGATTTGGATCGACGGTAACGCCAACAGCACGTATGAAATGGGCCAGGACTTTGTGCTCAGTAACATCGCGATCACGCTTTTCCTTGGCAACGGCACGACGGTGGTGAACACGACTACGACAGACGGTCTTGGCCGGTACGAATTTACGGATCTGCCGCCGGGTGATTACATCGTGCGCGTCGATGCGGCGAATTTTGGCATGAGCGGGCCGCTCGCTGGACTGCGGTCGCTGCCAGGTGCCCTTGATCCGGATACCAACATCAACAACGATGACAACGGTCTGGACAATGCGACTCCCGCCACTAACGGGATTCGCAGCCTTGCGACCACGCTGGCCGTGGGGACAGAACCCTGGGGCGCAGGGAACAATACGAACTATTCGCTCGACTTCGGTTTCTCCGTGCCGACGCCCGTTCTGAATCCAATCGGTGTGGCTACGGGCGTCCAGCCCACACTTTCATGGCAGCCCGTGCCGGGAGCCACAAGGTACGAAGTTTGGTTCTCTAGAAGGTTCCCGAACGCGATGCGTATTTTCCTGGACTCGAATGTCACCACCAATACATGGCCGGTGCCGTCCACTTTGGCCCCGGCGTTGTATCGGTACTGGGTGCGCGCCTTTGACGGCAACAACCATTCGTCACTTTGGTCTGCGTTTGATGGATTCCAGGTGCGCCCAACGCTGGTTTCTCCACTCGCAGGTACTTTTACGAACCCTCCGATATTCCAGTGGAACGCGATTCCATTTGCCGGCAGCTACCAATTGTTTCTGCAAACCACGTCCGGACCACAGACAATTTCGATGATCGCGGGGACTTCGTATACGCCGTCCTCGCCGCTGCCGACAGGAGATGTTCAATGGTGGATTCGTGCGACAGGTGCCCCGGACGGCGCTGGCTGGAGTCTGGCGGGTAACGCCAATACCGTGCCGAAGGCCGTTGTGACGGGTCCGGCTTCTCCGGCCAGCACAAAACCAACGATCACATGGACGCTCGTTCCAGGTGCCGGTCGTTACATTCTGCAAGTGGAACGCGTGAGTACTCCTGGTGTCGCAGTGATCCGGCAGGAAAATCTGATGACCACTCAATTCACGCCCGTGGCACCGCTGGCGGCTGGCGCGTATCGAGCGTGGATCAAGGCAATCGATGGCGCCACAAACAGTTTTGCAACGGCTCTGTGGAGCGAGGCGTTCAACTTTTCGGTGGCAGCCGCTGAACCAGATTCGGCGACTGCTGAGTATCTCTGCGATGCGATGCTGGTTTCGGTTCCTCAACTGCTGACAGCTGGCTTGAACCCGTCGTCTGGGCATCGTCCAAATTCGCAGGACGGTGGCGAACGCGAGGTAGAACCTGTCGCGATCGAAGTTGCCAACGCAGAAGCGGACGGTCGGGTTTTTGACCTGACGGCAGCTGTCTTGCTGTCTAATCAACGTCTAGCCTTTCGAGTTGATACTGAAGAGATCCTTGCTCCAACGATTCTGGACGCCGTAATGGAACAGTCAATGCTCCTGGCAGCAATGCTCGATTAGCCGTGTCCTGTAGTTCGCAGTCTGCTGAATTACTCCATCAAGTTTTTGGTGCAGACTCGGCAGAAGTTCGTGATCAAGGACACTGACAAAGGACCAATAGTCTGGAAGATCAAACATCTGGCGGTTTGGCGACAAACCAGCAGCGGCCTTCCGAGTACAAGCTGCACTCTGATCGTCGCGCGAAGTGTCTGCGCCTGGCGATGCATTCATCGCCATTTTCATGTGACCGCATTAAGCTTTATATTCTGCAGCCGCGTTCGTTAGAGCCGCGACAAAGGAGTCATGGGACAACTCACTGTGGAGTAGGTTCGCCGTGGCCTCAACTGCTGACTACAGTTCCACAATCGCCCCAAACATGCAGACGAGGCATTCCAGAAATAACTCAAGAAACAACGCTACTACCAACACCGAAACGCCCAAGCCAGAAAGTCCCACACAAAGCCACGCAGAAAGTTGTACCTGAAACTTGGAATCGATATCGACAAAATCAAATCCTGCATCCAAACCCTGAACTCCCCAAGACCCAGCCTTTTACCGGCCCAAACTTACATACTGGCGCTGTTTAATTAGAAAGCCCTGGGGTTTCAAGCTGGCGTTTTCCAATTCCGACCACTCATCGATTCAAGAATTATTCCTCCGGCAAATCATCTCCGCTGTTTTCTTCCTCCAGCTGCCGGATGTATTCAATCGCTTCCTCCGCCGAACACACAACTCGCCCGGGCATCCGACCTTCGCGATCACAGGCTGCCAGAGTGTCCAGCGCTTCATTGTCCTCAGAGTTACTTAGCCGCCGTTTCGCGCGGACTCCAGCGGTTCCGTTACGCACCCGGTGAGCCAGTCCGTGGTTTTCGATCAGCCAGCGCGTGCGCTCGGAGATATAACCGTTCAGTACCGACAGACCGGCGGTGACGTGGTCCATGGGATCAATCCCCTTTCCGACATCGTGGAGTAACGCCGCCAGCAGAAATTCTTCGTCCCACGGGAAATGTTCCCGCGCCAGTTCAAAGACCTGCAGGCTGTGGTACAGCACGTCGCCTTCGGGATGATGAACACGATCCTGTCGCACGCGATCAAGTGGCAGCAGCAGCGAGAGGAAAAAGTGATATCGCCGATTTTCAGCATTTGGATCGGCGTCCGCTTTAACTTCGCCATCACCGGCGACAAGGTGCTGCAGCGATTGCCGAATCTCAAAATCCGTCGGCAGTGCTTCCGGCGGCACATAGCTCCGGGTCAGTGATCGCGCTGCCCGCCATTTTGCCCGCGTGTAATTCGTTTCCTGCCGAGCACTCATCAGGCGTGCCGCTTCGAAGCAGATTTGCCGACGGAGTCGATCCAGTTCCATGATTGTCACTCGTTTCGGTTGAATCCATCAAAGATCGATATCGTCTGCGAAGCTGGCGTCTTCCATGATGATCCGATAACGCTCACTCGCATCCTTCCCAAGCAGTTGATGGAACGTGGCGTCAGCTTCCAGTTGGCTTTCAATGTTGACTCGCAGCAGCACGCGGGCGCGCGGGTCGAGAGTCGTGTCACGCAGCTGGGCGGCGTTCATTTCGCCCAGGCCTTTGAATCGCAGCACGACTGCCGTGCGGTTCGCTGGCAGTGAGGCCAGAATCTCTTCCTTTTCCACATCGTGTCGAGCGTACATTACTTCTTTGCCAACTTCGATTCTGTACAGCGGCGGCTGAGCGATAAACAGCTTGCCCTGACGAATCAGATCCGGCATGTGACGAAAAAAGAACGTCAGCAGCAGCGTCGAAATATGGTAACCGTCACTGTCAGCATCCATGAGTAGAATGATGCGGGCGTAGCGCAGTTGTTGGACTTCGAAGTTGGTGCCGACACCGGCCCCCAGCGTTTCCACAATGTCGCGAATTTCGTTGCTCTCCATGATCTTGGACATCGTGAGGGATTCGGTGTTCAGGATCTTGCCCCGCAGCGGCAGCACGGCCTGAGTTTGCGCTTTGCGGCCCATGACAGCCGTGCCACCGGCAGAATCGCCCTCGACGATGAATAACTCTGACAGGGAAGGATCTTTGGACTGGCAGTCGACAAGCTTGCCCGGCAGATTCGTTTTTCGTCCGCCGACCGTTTTGCGTCGAACCTCAGACACGGCCTCGCGGCTGGCCTGTCGGGCGCGGGCCGCGAGAACCATGCGACCGAGGATCACGTCCGCCAGTGAAGGGTTATTGTTCAGCCAATTCTCGAGTGCCGGACGGACGACGCCGTCAACAGCGGAAGACGTCTCGGGATTGTTCAGCCGCTCCTTCGTCTGTCCCTGGAACATCGGATCGCCGATGAACACACTCAGAATACAGACGATACCTTCACGAATATCATCCGCAGTGATTGTCACTCCGCGTGACTTGAACCCATGTACTTCCATGTAATTGCGGACAGCTTTCACGATGCCAGCTTTCAGGCCGTTTTCGTGCGTGCCGCCGGCATGCGTGCGGATTCCGTTCACATAGCTGCGAATATTCTCATCGGTCGAATCTGTCCAGCGGAGAACGACTTCAACTTTCGCATCTTTGTCGTCCTTCATGGCAGTGAAGAGTTGTTCATGGGCAGGCTTCCTGCCGGAATCCGTCGTGACCTTTTCAATATACGCGACGATCCCATCCGGATGATGCAGTTCGTACGTCTCTTTCTTCTGCTCATCATGGAAGACGATCGTCAGTCCACCATGGATATACGAGATGTCTTCCAGATGCTGCCGAATCGTTTCGGAATTCAGCTGGGTGCGGCGGAAAATCTCTTCGTCAGGCCGAAAGAAGATTGCCGTGCCGTGCCCGCGGAATGGCTTGACCTTCCTCACCGAGCCCGTGGGCTTTCCTCGATGAAATGTCTGTTCCCATTCGAATCCATCACGCTGGACAGTAGCAGTCATTTCCGACGACAGCGCGTTAACGACCGATGAACCTACGCCGTGCAGGCCGCCGCTGCGGGAATAACTTTTGTCGCTGAACTTTCCGCCCGCGTGCAGCGTTGTCAGGATCACTTCCAGAGTCGACTTTTTCATCCTGGGATGTTTGTCAACCGGAATCCCGCGACCGTTGTCGTGGACCGTACATGAGCTGCCGTCCTTGTGCAGCGTCACCGTGATGCGGTCACATTCGCCTGCCAGAAACTCATCGACAGAGTTGTCAACGATTTCCCAAAGCAGATGATGCAGACCACGAGCGTCCACTCCGCCGATGTACATCGACGGACGACGACGCACGGGCTCAAGCCCCTCAAGAACTTCGATGTCCTCGCCGGTGTAGCTCGTACTTGTTTTGGCTGGTGTTGCCATTTTTTCTAGCGCTCCATCTAAATTTATACTACATGTGATCAGAAATTGGGATGCAAACGGCGTTGGGTGAGAGAGAAGAATCAACTGTTTTCTGGTTCACCATATTAACTCCAGGCCAACCCCCTCATCCGGCCTGCGGCCACCTTCCCCCCTGCCAAGGAAGAAGGGACAGGGTGTATCAACCTGCACATCATCCCTCGCCGACGCCTCCCAGTTCACTCCAGTCGATGAGTTGAATGTCCGGCTGAATTAGTTCCACAAAACCTGTGCGAGAGCTGGTTTTGACTCCGCGACCACCTCGGGACGTGACTTGGTATTTGGTTTGTCCGAAGCTCAGGATGTTATCGTTATCGTTCTTGACGCGCATCGCGTCGCTCGGGCGTGACATTTGAACAACGCCAAGGACCTCGTCGCCCGCTTCCAGTTTAATGCCCCGCACTCCTTTGCCGGCACCGCCAAGTACGGGCACGTCTTCGATAGCGAAGTGCAGGATGCGAGCCTTTTTCGAGGCGATGAACACCGTTTCGGCTTCGCGGACAAGATCTATGTAAATGACCTGATCGGTCTTGCCAAGTCGGCAGAACTTGCGACCAGCCTTTGTCGAAGGCGTGCGAAACGCTTCGAACGGCAACCGCATGACCTGACCACCTTTTGTCGCGATGAACAAGGTCAATCCGACGCCATCACCAACTTCTTCGAGACTCGCCACGAAGCGGGAATCTGTCGGCAGCGCGGCAACAACACTGACGCCGTCCTTCATCTTGGCACGCTTCGCAAGCGGCTCGCCGTAACCGGATGAGACCGGCAATTGATCAATCGGCAACGTATAGGCGATGCCGTCGTTGCCGAAGAACACGGCATGGTCCAGCGTGCTGCCAGGCACAACCGTCAATACGGAATCTCCCTCCCGCACGCGAGTCTTGGAAACGTTGCTGAGCTGGCCCACGCGTTTGATCCAGCCTTCCCTGGTGACAACGACGTTGGTGTTTTCTTTGACGATATATGCCTGAGGATCGTATTCGACAATTTCTTCAGCGGAACCGAGTTCGCTGCGTCGAGCATCTCCGTAGTCGGTTGCGATTTGTTCCAGCTCCGTCGAAATCAGTTTCCACATTTTCGTCTTCGACTTTAGGAGCGCCTCGATGGCGGCCGCCTCAGCCTGCTTTTTGGCGAGTTCTTCGCGAATGTCGCCGATCTCGAGCTTTGAAATGCGGTACAGCTGAAGTTCCAGGACGGCGTCGGTCTGTATTTCATCCAGAGGGAATTCGGCCATCAGGCGTTTCGCGGCATCCTTCTTGCCATCACTCGCCCGAATGACCTTCAGAGCACGGTCAAGTCCGTCAAAGACAATGGCGAAGCCTTCGAGGATATGGATCCGTTTGAGCAGCTGAGCGAGTTGATATTCCAGTCGTCGGCGAACGGTTTCGTAACGGAAGTCCAGGAAATACTGGAGCAATGACTGCAGACTCAGCACACGCGGGACCGTCGATCCGTGATCGGACGGCACAAGGCAGGTAGCGTTGTAGCCGAAATTCTGTTCCAGCGTCGTGTGCTTGAACAGGTACGCCATCACCGCCTCAGGATCGGCCGTCGATTTGAGATCAATGGCGATCCGTAGCCCGTTTTCTTCGTTGGTTTCGTCATTGACGGCTTCCAGTTGCGGTAATTTTCGTGCGGCGATCAGCTCGCCAATCTCGGCCATCAACGGGCCGGTCGTCACTCCGTATGGAACGGAGTAAACGATGATCCGGCTGGTGTCCTGCTTCTTCCCCTGCTGATCGAACCGCCATTCACCGCGAACTTTGACCGAACCACGTCCGGTTTCGTACATTTCTTTTAGTGCAGCGCGATCTGTGACAATGCGGCCTCCGAGAGGAAAGTCGGGGCCTTTCACATACCGCGTGAGCTGCGCAGTGGAGGCGTCCGGATTCTCGATCAGATGGACGCACGCTTTGATCACTTCGCCCAGGTTGTGCGGCGGCATATTGGTTGCCATCCCGACGGCAATCCCGGAAGCTCCATTCACCAGCAGCGCCGGATAACGCGCGGGAACAACGACCGGTTCTTCATCGGCGGCGTCATATGTCGGTCGCATCTCGACGGTCTGAAACCGCAGTTCCGTCATCAGGTTTTCGGCCAAACGCGACAGCTTGGCTTCGGTATAGCGGGCGGCGGCGGCGCGGAGACCCATGACGGATCCAAAGTTCCCCTGACCGATGACAAGCGGGTACCGCAGCGTAAAATCCTGAGCCAGTCGAACCAGTGCTTCGTAGACCGCGATGTCGCCGTGCGGATGAAACGAACCGGTGGTATCGCCGCAGATCTTGGCGCACTTGCGAGTCTTGCCGTCGGCGGTAAGTCGCAGTCGATCGAACATCACGTACAAAATGCGGCGCTGAACGGGCTTCAGTCCGTCTCGAACATCCGGCAGCGCGCGAGACGTGATGACCGACAGTGCATAGTTGAGATACCGTCGCCGCGTCTCCTCACTGATCGGCACAAACTGCACATTGGCATCCGGTGCCGCGTTCTCGTCAAAGAGTGAAGTACCTTTTCGATTTGTCGATTTCCGTCGAGCCACTCGGGCGTCCTTTGCCTTTAAGAGCTTCTTGCAAATTCCTCACTGATCCGAAGGAGTGTAATGAACATCAGTCTCACGCGGCAGGGAAAGACGATGGGTAAATGGGGCAAAAAAGGCGAAACGCGATGTCAATTTGGGTTGAGAAGACTCATCCTGGCACACCTGTTCTGATGCCACTTTCATTGATTCGACCGGTACGGAATGATTCATCCGCACGATCGATACTGGTCGAACAACTAGAGTGTTGGGTGTTTTGTGTTTCGGAGAGCAGGCGGCGATTGGGCTAAATGTGAACCGAAAACGTTCCCTGACACGAGCAGGCGGATTCAGTGTGAGTCTGTGGCTGCACACAATCAGAACAAGCGGTCAGGTCCGAGTTTCTCAGATCCGAGTCTCATCGATCGACCGTCATTGCGGACCACCGGACGTTCCGCGGATTCCATGGAGGGGGCTGAAATGCTACGCAAGGGATTAGTAGCGCTGATGATGGGCGTGATTTGCGCCGGCAGCGCGGTGGCCGCCGATTCGGCAGCACGAAGGCCGAATCCAGCGCCGAGCGGATTGGTGGGCTGGTGGAAGAGCAAGACTTCAGGTCACCACGCATCTTCGATGAATTCGCGACCATCGAATCATAAAGCGGCGCGACCGACTTCGACATCTCAGCCAGGCGGCATTCAGCGTGCCGTGGTGGAAGATGCCGAACGTCAGGCTGTCAGAGTTCGTCAGACATCGGGGAGCCCACAGGAACCCGATGTTGTGTTTCCGCAGTTTGAGGCACAAGAGGCCGAGTTTGGGCTTAACCCGGTCCCTGTCGAACAGGCTCCGGTGCTGCCCAACATCTCAACGGTGTCCGGCCCGCAGTACTTCAGTGCAATGCCGGCGGGATCGTCGAACGTGATGCCGGTCCATCCGGGTGCCAACTGGCAGTCGTATCAGGCACCGAGACCGATTCAAAACGTTTCGCAGGGACAGTACAGCTATCCCGCGAATTCGTACAGTCCTGCCGGGCCGCAGTATACAGGCGGCGGAATGATGACGCCTCAGCCGACCGGTGGAAATTATCCAATGTCATCTGTCGGTCAGTATCCGCAAACAGGAGCTGCGCTGTATCCATGTCCGGTACCGGGAATTCCCCAGCAGATCGGCGGAACGGCCGTGGTCAATCCCGCGTTCCACCCACATGAAATGCTGTACCCGCATGAATACCACGCGATGTATCCGCCCTATTACTACAAGGTAAACGGCGAATTCATGGTGACGCCATTTGGCGTGTGGTCGCAGGAGAACTGGAAGCTGCAAGGGACCAGAGTGGATGTGAAATACAAGTCTCACATCAGTCCCTTCACATTGTTCCATCCTCCGTACAGTCCGTGATGCTCATCATCTCCGACTTTCGTCCCAAATCACTTCGACAGGATGAGACGTTTCTGACGCAGCGTCTCCGACAGAACTTTCTTAATCACATCGGACGGCGTTGTACTCTGTCTGCTCGCCGACGCCATTAGGTTTATTCAGCCTTTTTGATCAGGTAGAAGAATATGATCTCCTATTCAAAAACCCTTCGCATCTCAGCGCTGCTGTGTGCGATCACGATGACGGGATTCGCCGTCGGGCAGGACGGCGTCGTTCGGATGTCGGATCGATCCGGAAATGTCGCATCTCGCAACTCAGAAGTTGCTCCTGGCACGGGCCAGGTGTTCATGTCTCGGCACGGGTCGGGAATTCAGCAGGTCCGTCATGAGACTGTGACCTGCGGTGAATCCTGCACAATGGCAGGCCCCACATGCGTCATGCCTCAAATGGTCTGTGGCCCGAATGGCGCTGCTTGCTGCTCCAGCGGCTACGCCTGCGAGCCAAACGGTTATTGCGGCGGTTCAGGTTGTAACTGCGGTTGCAACTCAGGTTGCAATGCTGGTGGTAACGCTGGCTGCATGTGCGGCCATGGGTGCAACGGCAACGCCTGCAACGGCAACGCCTGCAACGGCAACGTCTGCTATGCCCCAATGGACTGCAACTCAGTCTTTTCATCCGGGTATGGTTCGGGAAGTTGCCAGAATGGTCATGGCAACGGCAGCGGAAAGTCCCGCCAGAACGGCGTGACCATTTGTGCCCATTCAATGGATTCAGGAACAGGCTCAGGCTGCCGTGACTATTGGCACGGTCAATCGATGAGTTTCCGTAACAAGAACGCCCGCCTCGCTGACCATTTGTTTGGCTGGATGATTCCGTCCGGTTGCTGCGGACGCGGCTGTCCTCCCTGCGGCAAATATCACATCACCTATGCTGAACAACCAGATTACATCAATCAGAATGACACGCAACTGTACGCTGCTCCGGGGTACGGAATGCCGATGACGGTGCCTTTGGCTCCGAACGTCAACTACTCGTACAACTACAGCGCCGGGCTGCCTTCAAGCCGCCTCACACAAATCGGTAACTACAACCCACAGACTTCACCACAACCGCTTTACCATCAGACATGGTGATCAGCGGTCTGGATTTTGGGAGACGAATATTATGAAACGCTTTTCAGCAGGTCTTTTGGCTCTGGTAGCCTGTTTCCTAACGCAAAGTAACGCCTTTGGGCAGATGCAGCCGGGCAATTACCACGGCAATCAGGGTGGCTCATCATCGGCCGCCTGCGAGAGCTGTCAAATCTCGAATTATCAATCGAGTCCGGTCTATCAGACGTGTGACACCTGCGATGGCGGCGGATCATCTGCCTGCTCATTCTGGACGCGACCGCTGTTCCCGAATAGTTGTGCCGCAAAGTGCTGTGCCACCAAAGCATATCCAGACGCTGGCTGGACACCTCCGGCTCGCCTGCCGGTCAACTACGACGGAGCGTGGTACGGTGCCTACGTGCCGCAACATGCCTACGGGACTCCCGGTGGTGGTTTTGTCGCCAACTATCCAACCGTGTACCAACCAACTGATACCACTCAGATGGGCTACTACTACCACAAAGTTCCGACGTGGCAAACGCGGAACGACAAGATCCCCGGAATTCCGCGTCCGAGTGATTTTCATACACGAACCTGCCCCGGCAACGGATCGGGCTGTTTCGGACATCACGGCGGATATGCTGTCCCTGTGAATTCCAACTGCCAGAACTGGAACAGTGGGAACTACGCAACAATGGCTCCCGCTCAAACAACCCCAAGTGCTCGTTACGTCGTCCGACCATCAGCACCGAAGTCTCAGAGTTTCCTCAGCAAGATTAGTCTGACTTCGATGACGGAAATCTTTGACTAAGCAACGTTCGAGAAACAATTGTCCGATATACGGTGAGCGGCATGGCGCTAGCCGCCGGTAATCGGCAATGTAAACTACCGGCGGCTAGCGCCTTGCCGCTCACTTATTGATCGAGCGATCCTAAGTTTTTCCATCGATCTTCTGAAGTAGTCGAAGAATTGAAACAAATTGTTCCTCCTCCAGAGAGCCCGGCAAGGCACCATGCTTGCCGGGGTCTTTTCGTTTATGGGTCGCCCTTTTCAGTTGTCACAAAACCAGCGAAGCCGCTTCCGGCGGAATGCACGAGGTGGTATTTTCCGTGTCAAACTGACAGTGACCTTCGAACACTCAATTCCACGGATTTCCTGCTAATGACCGATTCTTCCGCCTCCGCTCACCGTGACTTTGTGCGGCAGATCATTGAAGACGACCTTGCCTCCGGAAAATGGGGCGGTCGAGTCCAGACGCGGTTTCCGCCCGAGCCCAACGGCTATCTCCACATTGGCCACGCCAAATCGATCTGCCTCAACTTCGGCATCGCCAGCGAATACGGCGGAAAATGCAATCTGCGGTTTGACGACACGAACCCGGAAAAGGAAGACACGGAATACGTGGATTCCATCATGGAAGACGTTCGCTGGCTGGGCTTCAACTGGGAAGACCGCCTGTTCTACGCATCGGACTACTTCGAACAGCTCTACCAGTGGGCCGAACAACTGATCCGCAACGACAAAGCCTACGTCTGCAGTCTGCCGCTCGAAGATATCCGCGCCGGTCGCGGTTCAGCCACGGAAGCTGGTACCGATAGCCCGTACCGCAGTCGCTCGGTCGAGGAAAACCTGGACTTGTTTCGCCAAATGAGAGCCGGTGTGTTTCCTGATGGTGCTCATGTCGTGCGAGCCAAGATTGACATGGCTCACAAACATATGCTGCTGCGCGATCCGATCATGTACCGCATCCGCCACGCCGAACATCATCGCACTGGGAACCAATGGTGCATCTATCCCACCTACGACTACACGCACGGTCAGTCGGATTCGATCGAATCCATCACGCACTCGATCTGCACACTGGAATTCGAAAATCATCGACCGCTCTACGACTGGTACTGCGACGCTCTCGGTATTCACCATCCGCAGCAGATCGAATTCAACCGCCTGAACCTGACGTACACAATGATGAGCAAACGTCGGCTGCTGGAACTGGTGCAAGGCAACTTCGTATCCGGCTGGGACGATCCTCGCATGCCGACCATCTGCGGCCTTCGTCGCCGTGGCTACACGCCGGAAGCCATCCGCGCTTTCTGCGCGTACGTGGGCGTCACCAAAAACGAAGCTACGACCGACATGGTGGTCCTTGAAAACCACATTCGCGAAGATCTCAACAAGCGAGCCGAACGGCGCATGGCCGTGCTGAATCCACTCAAGGTCGTCATCACGAATTATCCTGCCGACCAGATCGACGAACTGGACGCCGTCAACAATCCCGAAGACGCCACCGCCGGCAGCCGCAAGGTGCCGTTCAGTCGTGAGCTGTACATCGAGCGTGAAGATTTCATGGAAGACCCGCCGAAGAAATTCTTCCGCCTTTCACCCGGCAAAGAAGTCCGCCTCCGCTGGGCGTACTTCGTAACGTGTACCGATGTCATCAAAGACGCGACTGGCGAAGTTCTAGAAATCCACTGCACCTACGATCCCGCCACCAAGGGCGGCGACGCTCCGGATGGTCGCAAAGTCAAAGCCACGCTGCACTGGGTCTCGGCGAAACACGCCGTCCAGGCCGAAGTGCGACTCTACGATCATCTGTTCGTAAAAGAAGACCCCGACGAGGTCACTGATCCATCGCTCGACTGGAAATCCAACTTTAATCTCGGGTCATTGCAGGTCATCAGCGCCATGCTGGAACCGGAACTCGCCAAGTCGCGCATCGGCGATCGCTACCAGTTCGAACGCATGGGCTACTTCTGCGTCGATGCCCAAACCACGCCGGAGCGACTGGTCTTCAATCGCACGGTCACGCTCAAGGATCAGTGGACGAAGGCACAGGCGAAAGGCTGAACTGGCCCTACTCGAATTTGATGCAGGTTTTTGTTTTCTGTGTCATCGCAATGCAAAACCGGAATTGATCGGTCTCAGGAGAAGCATCGGATGGTCAGAATTGAGCGGGATGACAATCCCTATTTGCCGCTTCAGGTAACCGATTCCCAAGTCGATGTGCCATCTACAAATGAGTTCGCGCCAGCGCAGTCAGATTTTTGTCTGCCGTTCATGGTATTCAGCGTCGCGTGCAATTTGATGATGGGAATGCCCGTCTTCGGCTCTCTCGGCGATGGGCGACGAGCCTTTGGGTTTCAATCCCTGGTTATTTATGGAACTCCGGTGTTGAATCTCGCGCTCGTACTGGCGGGACTCCTCGCCCTTATTGTGGTAAGACTGGGTAAGAAATCATTAGACTGGAAACGGGCTTTGAGGTGTATCTTTCTGACGACGTTTCTTTGTTACTTCACCGTAATGTTCGTCTATTTTTACCTAGGTGGGAAAACCATGTAGACTCTGGCGGGCGAAAGGTGTTGCTTCGACCGAAGTCTAGCCTTCTTTCGACACCAACACGTCGCACAGGAACTATGTCGAATAAACAGCGCTGGGGAACTGTCGTATAGATTTCGATTGGATTCAGAGGTGGGAAATGGCCATCGATCTTCAAGAACTCCGCAATCTGCCAGTTGAGGAAAAACTCCGATTGGTGGAATTGCTTTGGGATGACATTGGCACTTCTGAAGAGCCAATCGTGCTTCAGCCCTGGCAATTCCAGGAAGCCACGCGACGTTCTGCGGAACTAAGAGCGGATCCGTCGATCGCGATTGATCGTGCGGAACTTTGGTACCGCGTCGATGGCTAATGCGATTCGCTTCCATCCTCTCGTTGCAGAAGACCTCAAAGCCGCGACCACGTGGTACGACGGCATCGGGATTGAGCTCGGCAATCGGTTTTGTCAGTCCGTCAATGACTGTTTGGCCCGCAAGGGCTTGAATTGAGTCGTTAAACCATGCCGTTTTTCTTTGAAACACATAATGACACCACTTCTCATTCTCGTTCCTACCGCCTTCGAACTGCAGCACGTGCAGCCTGCGTTGGAGGATGCTGTCCGCGCTGCGGGCGGTGAGTTTGCCGTCTGCGGATTTGGGCCGATCGCGGCCGGGATTGTTTCGGCGCAGTTGATCGCAAAACACTCGCCCGAGAAAGTCATCCTGGTCGGCATCGCGGGTGCCTTGAATCCGAAGGCTGCGATCGGAACTGCGGACTGTTATTCAAGAATTGGCTGTTATGGAATCGGAGCGGGCAGCGGTTCTGGATTTCAATCTGCAGGAGATCTGGGCTGGAGTCAGTTTACTGATCCGGAATCGGGCGAAGCATTCAATGACACCATTGAACTGGAAAACGCGGTGGGCTCGGAGGCGATGTTGCTGACCGTCTGTGCTGCGTCGGCAAATGCATCCGACGTTGCCGAGCGGTTGCGAAGATTTCCTGACGCGGTGGCGGAAGACATGGAAGCGTTTTCCGTGGCGATGGCTTGCAAACTGGCCAGAGTTCCACTTGTTGTGATCCGAGGGATCTCCAACATCGCGGGTGATCGGAACAAGGCCAATTGGGAAGTCGACGCGGCGTTGAAAGCCGCTGCGGAATTGATCGTATCAAGACTATGACCACAATTCATCTCGGCATTTCAACCTGTCCCAACGACACATTTGCGTTCCACGGTCTGATGACGCGTCAGGTGGACTGGCGTGGGCTGACGTTTAACGTCGAGCTGATTGACATTCAGCAACTCAACGATCGCCTGTTCCTTGGCGAATTTGATGTCGCCAAAACCAGCTACCATGCGGCACTGCTGCTGGCGGATGAGACGGTTGTTCTGCCGTCCGGCTCCGCCCTGGGATTCGGAGTCGGTCCGCTGCTGCTGTCCGCACGAAGCGGAGAGATTCCGGCGCGACCGGAACAAATCACGTTGTGTCCCGGACAGCACACGACTGCGACTCTGCTGTTAAAGCTCTTTTACCCGTCAACGACCGAGATCCATCACGTCGTGTTCTCCGACATTATGCCGCAACTCAAACAAGGTCGTGCCGATTTCGGCGTCTGCATTCACGAAGGCCGTTTCACGTGGCAGAACGAAGGACTTGGGCTTGTCGAAGATCTCGGTACACGCTGGGAACGAGAAACTGCCTGTCCGCTGCCTCTCGGCGGCATCGTCGCCCGCCGCAGCCTGGGCTCCGAAGTCATTTCCACCGTTCAGGCAGTCATCCTCGATTCCCTCAAACTCGCCCTCAACAATCCTGCGGCGGCACTTCCCACAATGCGACAATACGCTCAGGAATTCAACGACGCCGTCCTCATGCAACACGTTAATCTCTATGTCAACGACTGGACCGTCAACCTCGGCGAAGTGGGCAAAAACGCACTGCGGCAACTCTCACTGCGAGCGCAAACTATTGGTTTGGTGCCGGCCGAAAGCGTTGCACTCGATGTGTTTGCCGGTTGAAGCAAAATTGTGCGTTGCAAATAGAGGCTGGCGGACGAATTCTACTTCGTCCGCGCGCGATAAGCGGCGAGTGCATTGGCTCTTCCAATGTCACTATTAAAGCCAAGGGAATCGATTGCGAACAGCGATGTGGGCGACATCCGAGCATCGGGAAAACCGATGTCCGTCGGCATGATGCCGTGCAAGTATGCGGCAACGGCGAGTGCCACGTCGCGGGTTTGTTCAGTAAATGCGCCGTTGCGTCCCGGATTGTTTACGGCTTGACCAGCACGTGGCCAAAGGACCGTCGTGTCCTCAAAGAGGCTCTCGATGAGGGGCAAATCCTGCTGACTGTCGAGTTTTGCGAGACAGAGCAGCGAGAGTTCAATATCAGGCCGGACAGATTTGCTTTCGATGATTCGCAGTGCCACAGTGCGGCCAGATGGCAGATTGTGCTGCATCGAAAACAGCAAGGGGCGTTCAGCGGCAATCCCTGGACGAATAATCCACGATTCAACAATCGCCCGCAGCAAGTTCTTATGGATTCCATCGCTGATCAACTGACTGAAACGTGGGTCATCGAAGGCCCTCGAAATATTGTACGACGTTGTCCTGACCAGACGTGTTTCCAACTCACTTCCCAGCAGCATCACTGCAGCAACTGACGCCACTGGAAACTCTTCATCGACTCGTCCATGAAATTCTTTTTCCAGTGCAAGTGTCCGAGTCTCCAGGAGAGCCGGCAGATCTCTGGGATAGAAAAGCCGCGTGGCAAAAAGGAGACGCTCGGCGTTCAGAATTTCTCCGAAGTTGACTAACGCATTCTCGTCATCGCCGCAAATTGCTTTGAATTGTTTCCATTGAGGAAGACGCTCGGCGATCTCAACCGAGGGGTTTTTCAGAAACGCAGCGAGTTGATTGTCAAATAAGCGTTTTCGCAATATCGGAAGCAGGACCTTGAGGCGATTTCGCGTTTCGCCGAAGGATGTTTCGGCCAGGGAATCCAGAAGTGCGACCGATTCCGGGCCGACGTTCATGAGTTCTTTCGCGGCCTGCTGTCTTTCCACAAACAAGGGATTCGACAGCTTGGCCACACTCAAACGCACCTGAGCTTCGGATGCACTGACCGCCACAGTTCCGCTGGCTTGACTCTGCGCAGCAACCGATTTCGACAAAATGAAGCAGAATGCGGTGACTGCGAAAAGATGGAGAAATAACCGGGACATGTCGAGGCGGCACCGGAAAATGCTTGGAACGTGAGTGTTTTGCCGTTCGACCTGGCTGTTCGGCGGCGTCCATCAGACGTCATTGTGCCGGTTTTCTATCGCACTCGGGGCCACATTTTCAGCTGTTTGCCACGAAATCGGTCAGCAAAGGCCGCATTGGCAGATTGGGAAGACACTGCAAGCCACGGAGACCGGAATCCAACGTTAATCGGACATCGCCACTTTTGGCGAAAACCGAGAGTTTTTGTAGCCCGAAGCGTCAGCGAGGGATTGTTCCTTACTCGTTCCCTCGCTGACGCTTCGGGCTACAATTGAACCGAAAGTGGCGCTGTCCAATTAGTTGCCACACGAGGCACGTGTACGAAAGTGCGAACTGCGAATTGAGTCTCTCAATTCGAATTCATCAGGATGTCGGCCTGAATCGACTCTTTGGAGGGATGATTCGTATGAAGCGTGATGCGACCGCGTTTCGTGTTGGTTTTTTGCACATGAGGCCGCCCTGGCGGAACGCTGATCTCCAGCGTGTACCGATGCAATGTTCCAGTGGGATTCCCGAGCGGCTCCAGGGCCACTTTCAGGAACGGCGGATCAGCCTCCGCGTCAGTAATCACAAAGGGCTCCGTCATTTCTTTCTCATCCACAATCAGCAGCAGCTTCGCAGATCTTCCTTCAGATGCCGGAAACTGGCCGAGTTGCAGCAGCATCTGATCGGGGAGAAACATTCCTCCCTGGAATGGTTGCAGGATAAAGTTGCCGTATTTGCGCGCGGACAACTTCGCCTTAAGGAACGGGACGTCTTCGACACCTGCGAGGTGGATTGTCAGTTCTTCATCAAACTTACCGACGGGGATATCGGCGGCGATCTCCACGTTGATATGGAATCCCCGCGACCAGTTTTCAGCGGCAAGTTCCTCGATACTCATCGGGGTGAATTCTGCAGTGACCTTGCCGGAAGGACTTTCCACCGATTCCACCTGCAGCTGAGCAGAGAGCCGCGAAGCGATGACGGCATGATATGTTCCGACTTTCTCAACGGGAATGTTTCCAACGCTCCAGGCATTTGGCAATAACTCGACCGGCATATCAATCGCACCCTCAACCGTGTAATTGATCGTGGAAGACTTGGGATCGTTTGTGTAAATCGGGCCGCCGTGACGAAACATTCGGTCCGGCGATGGTCCGCCGTGCCAATGTATGTTGAGATTGGTCTCTTCCCCAGGTTTCAACACCTTTGATTCCAGCTCAAAACTCGTACATTTGCATGTTGGTTTGCCTTCCTTCATGATCAAATCCGCCTCGCCTTCGTTGCGAATCTTAAAGGTGTGTTCGTTGGGGGCGTTGACTGCCATCCGTCCGAAGGCGTAAGACGTCTCGACGTAAACGGCTTTCGGCCAGGGGCCATTTTTGGAAATCTCAGGGACTTCTGTCGGCGTCTTCGATGCCTGTGCCTTCAGGTCATGCCCTTCAAACATGACAGGTTTCTGCAGACCTGCGATGGGATCGAGTGGATTCGGTTCTGCGCGATTTCCGACGACAACGATCACTGCGACCACAGTCGCGGCGATCATTAGCATTAAACAAACAACAAGGAGTGGATTCTTCATTTTTCGATCTCAATAAGCATCGACTTAAAACTTGGGCTCTTCGCCCTTAATTCGCCTCACTGTAGCCAGTTGTGCAGCGGTTAGAAAACGATCCGTGTGGCCCCATTCATGATTGATCCTGTCCAGCTGCAACACACGGTCGATGGCGAGCTGTGCCGCTTCAAGGTGACTGGTGCCCATCGCATCCAGCCGTTCGGCCAGGTGTAACCAGACATCGACCGACGAAGGATACCGCATGGTAGCGGACTGCAGATCCTGCAGTGCCAATTCCCTCAACTCTGAAGCATCGGTCAGCTGGCCTGCATTCCAGCGTACATCCGCCCGGAGACGATAGGCGAAAACGTTTCGTCGATCGCCAAGCATCAGATCCTCAGAGGCACGCAACGCCTGACCAACCAGCCCGCGTTCCTCCGTATTCAATTCATGGTGTGCAAAATTCTCAGTGTATTCAGCCTCGCGTAAGGCGACAAGCTCTGAAAGTCGGTACGACGAAACCTCGGCAATTCGTTGGCGCGGAGTCACATTTTTGGAATCTGCGTCGATCGCCCGCTGAAAGTGATCCAGGGCTCGCGAAGGGTACTGAATGTCGCGGAGCAGCATGTTTCCGAGTTCCTGATAATGTCGGGAAATCGTCACCGGCAAGAGACCGAACTTGAGTACCACGAGAAATCCACCCAGACACACACTGGCGCACATCAGACTCCGGACGCGACCGACCATTTGGGATTGCTCCGAAATTCTGTCGTTTGCCTGAGGCGACTGCGAGGCCCCCGCCGCCAGACAAAACAAAAGCGTGATCATCACGGCTGGCATCTCAAAACCACCCGCCGCGAGCAAGTTGACGATCATGGCCGAGGCGGCGGCGAGGCAGGCCACCCCATCGATTCGTCGCAACGACAAACTTCCCCGCATCAGGAGCAATGGAATTCCGGCCAGCAACAGCATTTTTGCCGGCGTGTCGATCCACTCGTCAGAGCCATTCAGCCAGGTCCAGGTCGCCTGCAGCAGGAATCCAATGAGGAGCCCGCCACACGCATTCCACAATTGTCGCGAGTTGTGGGACTTGGTTTCTGGCTGAACGTCCGGTTCTGGCAGTCGCTTCATCAGCCACCAGCAAATCCAGCCAGCGATGAGTATCAAACCCGCGAGTCCAGTTAACCCGCTGGACGACCATGCGTCCAGAAAAACATTGTGCGGATCGCGGATCTCTTCGCTGGTTTCATCCGCCTTGTACTGAAGATATTCCTGTCGAAAATTCCCTGGTCCCGCGCCGCTCAGCGGATGTTCGCGGAGCATCTTTAACGTGCCGGTCCAGTACAGCAGGCGAAATTGCAAAGATCGCAGGGACTCAAGAATGACCTCTTTGTCGAGTCCACCGACGACCGCGGCAGCACCGACAATCACCGCCAGAATTAAGCCTCCGACAAGCAGCCAGCGAAAGGCGTGCTGGACCGCCGGCAGGCGATTGCGCATAACGACGAGAATGCTCAATCCCACAAATGTCCCCAGCCATGCGGATCGGCTTTTCGTTAGAATGAGACAGTAGCCAATCACGGCGATCTGAATGGCCAGCAGCGACATGCCACGCCAGGAAAATCGCTTCCGGTCACCGTCTGTCGATGACGCCTGACCTACCACGAGCACCAGTCCCACCGCCAGAATTCCCGCCAGCGTATTGGCCAGCGAAAACGTCGCGAATGGTTCGGAACTGTTCAACAGTCGATTTTCCCATGCGATGCGTGCCGTTCCCTGCAGGGGAATTTGTTGCTCCTGTAACAGCCGTTGGATCTCGGTTCGTCGCGAGAATTGCGACGAATCGGCACTGGAGATGGCCCGATCAAGTTCGCTCCGCAATCCCCGATACCATTGCGACTGTTCTGCATAAAACACATGATGCTGCCAAATGCCGAAACAACTGAGTCCCACACAAATCGCCACAACCACCGCGACGCCCTGAGCTGCAACGCGGCGATCAATAAACAGCGAACGCATGACCCACCAGGCAACACCAAGACCTGTCCATTCGAACGTCAGATTGAGGGCCGCACGGCGATCACCTTCAAGCCGAAAAACGACGATCGTGGAAATGAGATGGCCGACAACAATCAGAAAAATGCCCAGGTCCAGCCATCGCATCGAGCGACCTGCAGCCTTCGCTTTGCCCGGAAATCGCCAACTCCGCACAGCATGGAACAATCCCAACAGCATCCACAGGACAACCAGATGCAGTCCGGCACCAGCTACGGCCTCTTCCGTCGGCCAGAGAAACCCGGCCGTCAAAAGCGCAAACGTAAATATCGGAATCGACCGTTGCATTCAATGCCGTCTTCACTCTTATGGGCTGAGGATCGTCAGGTCCAGACTCTTCTGTCGTTCCTGAAACTCATTGACGGATCGTCTCCCCACCGTTTCCAGAATCGCAATCACAGCCAGCACGCAGAAAATTAATGCCAGCACGAGAGCCGCTCCCGTCCAGTCCGGCACTTTGTAAAGCAGAAGGCCACCCAGACCGGTCATCATGGTCGTCAAATGAATGGTCAGCACCGCATGCGCGGGCTTCATCCCAAGTTCCACAAGGCGATGTGAGAAATGACTCTTATCGCCGTGAAACGGACTGCGTCGCTGCGACAGACGAATCGCGATGACCGTGCAAAAGTCGTAGAGAGGCACGGCCATCACGCACAGCGGAGCAAGCATCACATGCCGACTGCCACTGGATTCATAAAACGTCCCGGTGACGGTCAATGTTGCCAGCAGGAATCCGATGAGATTGCTTCCGCAGTCGCCCATGAAAATACTGGCCGGTGGTTTGTTCCACACAAGGAATCCCGACAGCGATCCAGCCAGCATCAGCAAAGGCACAGCCACTGACCACGCCGGAGTTTTGACCATGACGATTAGAATGGAGGCAAAGATGATCGACGCGATCAGGCCAATCCCGGCGGATAGCCCATCCATATTGTCCAAAAAATTCATCGCGTTGGTCAGTACCAGAATCCAAACCACCGTCGCCAAAAAGCCGAACCAGGGCTGACTGACAAACACGGTCGCCCGGACTCCGGCAGCCACCACGCTCACCGCAACGGCAAGCTGCAGTCCCAGACGAAATTTCCAGGACAGATTCCAGCGGTCGTCGGCAAGTCCCGTCAGAAACAACACGCAGGCTCCAATTCCAATTGCCAGAAACTGAGCCATCCGTTCTGGCGATTCCTGAATCGATTCCACAACCAAATCAATGGCCGCCAGATGCCGTGAGCTGCTGAGCACACATGCGACGACCACGGTGACGGTTGGAATCAGAAATCCCAAAAAGATTGCGATTCCACCACCACGAGGAGTTGGCAAAACATGCACCTTTCGGTGGCCTGGCAGATCGATCAAACCCAATGCGGGTGCCCATTTGCGAATCAGAGGAGCGATAGCGCAGGACAAAACGGCAGCGGTCAAAAAGCCTCCGATCAGCAACTCCAGCATCGGTCAATTCTCGCAGCATGGCAAACGTCGTGTAATTTTAAGCGGGTGCAAACAAGGCCGAATTTTCTGACGTGTCCGGACCATTCGGGCTGTTGATTCATTCCGGACTCGTGAGCGGCAAGGCGCTAGCCCCCGGTTTTTTGTGTATTGAAAAAAAAATAACCGGCGGCAAGCGCCGTGCCGCTCACAAAAACAACCCCACCTCACAATTACGAACA